>NZ_JAMYOR010000071.1:0-30899 GCF_040319965.1 Mesorhizobium sp. M0830
CCCCCCCCCCAAATTTTTTTATAAACCCACCCCCCCCCCCCAATAAAAAAATACCCCTCTGCCGGCCCCCCCCCCTTTGTTAAAACCCCCCCCCCCCCCCCCCCCCCCCCCCCGGGCCGATACGGGCAAGCAGCTTGAGATCCGGTCCGACCCCGAACGGGATGGTGGCGATGACGGCGAGGAAGAAGATGACGCCGGTCAACGCGCCGCCGCCGGCACGGATGTTGAGGCGGATGTCGCGCAGGAAGAGCGCTAGCATGATTTGAGATGCCTTCGCCCAGGCACCCCCCTCTGTCCTACCGGACATCTCCCCCTCAAGGGGGGAGATTGGCAGTTCATGCGTCTCGCCAGCCTTCGGACGTTGGAGATTAGCGAAAGCCGAGGTGACATCCGATCTCCCCCCTTGAGGGGGAGATGCCGGGCAGGGCAGAGGGGGGCGCCGTAGAGCGCCGACATCACCCTGCTACCCCCATCACCAATTCCGCCGCGCCTTCGATCCCCAGCGGCAGATGCGTCGCCGCGACAATCATCCCGCCCGCTCCGCAATGCCTCGTCATCAACCCCGAAAACCGCGCCTCCGAAGCCTTGTCCAACCCGGCTGTCGGCTCATCCAGCAGCCACAGCGGCCGATGACTGACCAATAGCTTGGCGATTGCCGCGCGGCGCCGCTGCCCGGTCGACAGATAGCCGAACGGCAGATGGCTGATGCCGCCAAGCCCGACCGATTCAAGCGCCTCTTCGACGTCCAGCTGCCCATCGCCGTTGAAATCGCGCCAGAAGCGCAAATTCTCCGCCACGCTCAGTGCCGTCTTCATTGCGTTCTGGTGGCCAAGGTAATGGCAGGCCGAGGCGACAGACGGAAACGCCTCGCCCCCATCTTCGATCTTCATGACACCTTCGATCTTCACGCTGCCCTGCGCCACCGGAAGCAGCCCGGCGATGACCCGCAGCAAGGTCGATTTGCCCGATCCGTTCGGCCCTGTGACGACAAGCGCCTGACCGTCCTCCAAGGCAAAGCCGATGCCCGAAAACACCGTGTCGCCGCCGCGTTCGCCGCCTAGATTTTCGGCGATCAGCCGCATTCCTCGCCTGCCTTGAAAACCATGTGTCGCGGCAGCTGCCGCATCGCACAAATTTGCTCTCCAACTGTCTAGAACTATTCCAGAAAATTCTCTATATGCGGTGCATCCGTGCCAGCGGTCGGCGCGGGAACAGAATTAGCGCCGAACCAGCGCACGCGCCGCCTTGAACGGCTCGGGTTGCTTGGGAACGGACAGCGGAAATGGCCGTACCCGCACCTTTGCGCGTGATTGCATGCCATCGGCGTCCGTTCCCTTTCAGGCTGAACAGACAAGGACGGATCGCACGTGTCAAAATCCCTCGACAGTTTCAATTGCCGCCGCACGTTGACCGCGGGCGGCGCGGAATATGCCTATTTCGACCTCATCGAGGCCGAGAAGAACGGCCTCACCGGCATCTCCCAGCTGCCCTATTCTATGAAGGTGCTGCTGGAGAACCTGCTGCGTAACGAGGACGGCCGCTCCGTCACCAAGGAGAGCATCCAGGCAGTTGCCGGCTGGCTGACCGACAAGGGCACTGCCGGTGTCGAGATCGCCTATCGCCCGGCCCGCGTGCTGATGCAGGATTTCACCGGCGTTCCGGCCGTGGTCGACCTTGCCGCCATGCGCGACGCCATGGCCTCGCTCGGCGGCGATCCGCAGAAGATCAACCCGCTGGTGCCGGTCGACCTCGTCATCGACCATTCCGTCATCGTCGACGAATTCGGCACGCCGCTGGCCTTCGCCCGCAATGTCGAGCTCGAATATGAACGCAACGAGGAACGCTACAAGTTCCTGAAATGGGGCCAGCAGGCGTTCCGCAACTTCCGCGTCGTGCCGCCTGGCACCGGCATCTGCCACCAGGTCAACCTCGAATATCTCGGCCAGGTGGTGTGGACCAACACCGAGGACGGCGAAACTACCGCCTATCCCGACACCTGCGTCGGCACCGATTCGCACACCACCATGATCAACGGCCTTGGCGTGCTCGGCTGGGGTGTCGGCGGCATCGAGGCCGAGGCGGCCATGCTCGGCCAGCCGGTCTCCATGCTTTTGCCCGAAGTCATCGGCTTCCGTCTGACCGGCAAGCTCAAGGAAGGCGTCACCGCCACCGACCTCGTGCTCACTGTCACGCAGATGCTGCGCAAGAAGGGCGTCGTCGGCAAGTTCGTCGAGTTCTTCGGCCCGGGCCTGTCCAACATGACACTGGCCGACCGCGCCACCATCGGCAACATGGCGCCCGAATATGGCGCCACCTGCGGCTTCTTCCCGGTCGATTCGGAAACCATCCGCTACCTCACAATGTCGGGCCGCAGCGAGGACCGCATCGCGCTGGTCGAGGCCTATGCCAAGGCGCAAGGGCTGTGGCGCGAGACCGGCTCGACCGATCCGGTGTTCACCGACCTGCTCGAGCTGGAGCTCGGCTCCGTCGTGCCGTCGATGGCCGGCCCCAAGCGGCCCGAAGGCCGCGTTGCCCTGGAAGACATCCCGGCAGGCTTCGCCAAGGCGATGGAGACCGAATACAGGAAGGCGGCCGAGCTATCCAAACGCTATGCCGTCGAAGGCACCGACCATGATCTCGGCCATGGCGACGTCGTCATCGCCGCCATCACCTCCTGCACCAACACGTCGAACCCAAGCGTGCTGATCGGCGCTGGCCTCCTGGCCCGCAACGCCAACCGCCTCGGGCTGAAGCAGAAGCCATGGGTGAAGACCTCGCTGGCTCCCGGCAGCCAGGTGGTCGCCGAATATTTGGAAAAATCCGGCCTGCAGAAGGAGCTCGACCAGATCGGCTTCAACCTGGTCGGCTTCGGCTGCACCACCTGCATCGGCAATTCCGGCCCGCTGCCGGCGCCGATCTCCAAGACCATCAACGACAAGGGCCTGATTGCTGCCGCGGTCTTGTCCGGCAACCGCAACTTCGAAGGCCGCGTCTCGCCCGACGTGCAGGCGAACTATCTGGCGTCGCCGCCGCTGGTCGTCGCGCACGCGCTGGCTGGCACCGTCACCAAGGACCTCACGACAGAGCCGCTCGGCGAGGACAAGAACGGCAACCCGGTTTATCTCAAGGACATCTGGCCGAGTTCGGCCGAGATCCAGGAGTTCATCGAAAAGAACGTCACCCGCGAGCTGTTCGCCCGCAAATATGCCGACGTCTTCAAGGGCGATGAATATTGGCAAAACGTCAAGGCGCCGGAAGGCCAGACCTATGCCTGGGACGACAACTCGACCTATGTGCAGAACCCGCCCTACTTCGCCGGCATGACATCAGGTTTCGGCAAGATCGGCGACATCAAGGGCGCTCGAGTGCTCGGCCTGTTCGGCGACAAGATAACCACCGACCACATCTCGCCGGCGGGTTCGATCAAGGCCGCCTCGCCGGCCGGCAAATACCTGACTGACCATGGCGTCGGCGTCGCCGACTTCAACCAGTACGGCACAAGGCGCGGCAATCACGAGGTGATGATGCGCGGCACTTTCGCCAACATCCGCATCCGCAACCACATGCTGGGCGAGAACGGCCGTGAGGGCGGCTACACCATCCACTACCCGTCGAAGGAAGAGGAATCGATCTACGACGCGGCGATGGAATACAAGAAGGAAGGCGTGCCGCTGGTCATCTTCGCCGGCGTCGAATACGGCAACGGCTCGTCGCGCGACTGGGCGGCCAAGGGAACCAACCTGCTTGGTGTCCGCGCGGTCATCGCCCAGTCCTTCGAGCGTATCCATCGCTCGAACCTGGTTGGCATGGGCGTCATCCCCTTCGTCTTCGAGGACGGCACGTCCTGGGCCTCGCTCAATCTCAGGGGTGACGAGCTGGTCGAGATCGATGGCTTGAGCACCATCAAGCCGCGCCAGACGATGATCGCCAAGGTCACCTATGGCGACGGCACGGTGAAGAACGTGCCGATCATCTGCCGCATCGATACGCTGGACGAGCTCGACTACTTCAAGAACGGCGGCATCCTGCAATACGTGCTGCGCGATCTGGCTGCTTAGGGAATAGGGACTAGGCAGTAGGGAATATGGGCCCCTACTGCCTACTGCCTACTGCCTACTGCCTACTGCCTACTGCCTACTGCCTAGCCTTCGGCGCTCCGAAACGCGCCGCTGCTGCCAGAAGCACGCCGAGCATCAGCCCGTTGAGGATGTGCCAGAGGAAGTGCGTGCCGAGCGGAAAGCTGCCGCAGACCAGCGGATCGATCATCCGGCAGATGACGGACATCACGAAGATCGCCGAGCCAGCCAGATTGTACCAGCCGGCGCGATTGCCGTTCGCCGCCACCAGCGCGCCGAAGAAGGCGAGCGCCAGGAACGGCGGCAGATAGCCAGTAGTGCCGTTGGAGGCCTGACGCAGCCAGTCCGGCACGGCCACGGTTATCGCTCCGGTAATGATGTAGAAGGCAATGAAGATGGCGACAGCCTTGCCCCATCGCATGCGAGGAAGCGGCGCAGATTGAACCACGTATAGGCCAGCGTGAAGCCGGCGATCGGCAGCACGTCGGCCCAGACCGTGCCCTTGGTGGCAAACGTGTGGAAGATCGTCGAGCCGATGCCGATCGCCACCACCCACCAGGCCAGCACTTCGGCGAAGTTCCCCGTGCCCAGCCTTCGTACCTCGCGCACGCCCCACAGGCCTGCGGCGATGAAGGCGAGGTTTGTCAGCGCATTGATCGGCTCGGACCAGAATTCCGGCCCGGTCCGCTCGCAATAGAGATCGACCGGCGTCAAAAAAGTTTGCCACATCGTGATTGCCGCCCGAATCGCTTCCACCCTGAAGCGCATAGCTTCTCCTATTGTGACGTCGCGGTCGGCTGCAACGGCAAAATTTCACCGCAACGTGACTTCCCGTTGACTTCCGCTTCTGCCACATATTTTAGCAATCAAGATAAAGCCGGCACCACCGGCGGAAATCGGAATGGCCATGGCCTCGCGAAAATCATTGTGGCTGGCAGCCCTTGCGCTGGCCTTCTCGGCGTTTGCCGGCGCCGGGCGTGCCGACGAGTCCGAAAGGCCCCAGATCGAAAGACCACTGGGCGTGGTCGAGCTGTTCACCAGCCAGGGCTGCACTTCCTGCCCGCCGGCCGATGTGTTGTTCGCCGAGTTCGCCGCCCGGGAAGACATCGTCGCGCTCGCCTATCACGTCGACTACTGGGACTATCTCGGCTGGCAGGACACGCTGAGCCGCAAGGAGAACACCGAGCGGCAATATGAATATATGCGCGCCTTCGGCAGCCGCTCCGTCTATACGCCGCAGGCCGTCATCAACGGCCGCGTCCACGTCAACGGCGGCAGCCGCGGCGAGGTCGATGGCGCGCTCGCCCGCATGGCCAGGAGCGGCGAGGGCATGCGCGTCGTCATCAAGGTCAGCCGCACCAGCGACCGCGTCATGATCGACACCGGCGATGCCGGCAGCGGTCCCAGCGATGCCCATGTCGTCATCGTCTATTTCGACCCGCCGCAGACGATCAAGATCGGCGAGGGCGAGAACACCGGCCGCAAGATGACCTACTGGAACGCGGTCACCGGCATCCAGACCGCCGGCATGTGGCACGGCAAGGCGCAGCGCTACGAACTACCGATGAGCGAGATCGCCAAGAAGGGCGGCTGCGCCGTGCTGCTGCAATCGGTCGGCAAGGATGGCCTGCCCGGTGCCATTCTCGGGGCTGCGTTTATTCATAAGCCTTGATTGTGCTCAGGCTCACCATGTCCCGACGAATGCCGCGCATGCCAAAAGCACGCCGGTCAAAATGTTTGACAGGAAAAGCCTGAAATTCAGCTCTGGGCGCTGAAGATCAATACGCCAGGCCTGCCAGGCGAGATGAGCGGCGATGACCGCCATTCCAGCAGCGTATGGTAGAGACATGCCCGACAACCAACCTCCCAGCGACCACAATGCGACAGTGAAGGCGTAGAACAGACCGATACACGCCTTCCCCCTTTGACCGAACAGGATTGCTGTCGACTTCAAACCGAGGCGAGTGTCGTCTTTCACATCCACGTAAGCGTAGACAGTGTCATAGCCAATTTGCCATGCGATGGCGCCGGTCCACATGACAATGGCACCAGGAGGGATGTGCCCAGTCACCTCGGCCCATGCCATCAGCATTCCCCAATTGAACGCAGCCCCCAGGACCACCTGTGGCCAGTGGGTGAATCGCTTGCAAAACGGGTAGATGAAGACAAGCGGCAGCACGCAAATCGCTATCAAGCGCGTGTATGGGCTCAAGAAAACCAGCAGCGCGGCTGAGAGCGCCAGCTCGACAATCAGGAAGGCAATGGCCCGGCGGATCCCGAACTGCCCGTTGGCCAACGGACGAAAGCGTGTCCGCTCGACATGCGCATCAAACTTGCGATCGGCGATATCGTTGACCGTAGAGCCGGCGCTTCTCATCAGCAGGGCGCCGAGAGAAAAGACGATCAATTGCCGGAAGACAGGAAATCCATGCGAGGCTTGGATAAGCGCGGCCAGGCAGGGAAAAAGCGTGAGCCATATCCCGACCGGCCGATCCAGGCGCGCGAGCCTTGTGTAGGGCCGCCATCCTGAAGGCAAGCGGCGATCAACCCAGTCACCGGGATGAATGTCGCTCAGGTCGGGGCGGCTCAATGCAGTCATCTGCGTGCCATCGTTTGGGACAACGACTTATGCGAAACAAGATCTTGAGGCGCAAGCGCCTAGAGCTCTCTCCGCCCGTCCCCCCAGACATGAAAAAACCGACGCCAGCTTGCTTCTGACGTCGGTCATTTAGGTTTTGGGATCGTCGCACCCGGTTCTTCCGAAGAAGAACCGAGGTTGGTTCGATCCGACGCAGACCCGTGGGCGGGGGGCTTGGGGTTTACGAGCCGGTGCCGGACCGAACCGTCTCAGGCAACGCCGGTAAATTCGTCGGACATTGGGGCATGAGCGCGGATAAAAAAAGGCAGAAATGTGGCGAAGCATCACCAATTCCAACAAGGCGTTTCATAAAAGTGACTGGACGTTGCGAAAACAGCGCAGTGCCGCCCTGCTTCGCCGGGCCTTGCAATTCAACCGCGAACACGCCAACTTTGGTTGGCAAAGATTCATTTTGAAGGATCGAGGCATGACCGATGACAGCGGCGGGACTGGGGATGGGGACGCATCCGCAATATTGATCCCGCTGCACGAGGCGCGACACGCGCGCCTCGATCAGCCGGTGCGATTCGACCGGCGTGAGCTGGACCAGATCCTCAGGCTCTACGGACGCATGGTCGCCGCCAACGAATGGCGCGACTACGCCATCGATCATCTCACTGACCGTGCCGTATTTTCCGTATTTCGCCGCACCAGCGAAGTACCGCTGTTCCAGATCGTCAAGGATCCGAAACTGGCTCGTAAACAGGGCGCCTTTGCCGTCATTGCGGCTGGCGGCCGCATTTTGAAGCGCGGCCAGGAACTCGGCCGCGTGCTTGGGATATTCGACAGCAAGCTGAAGCTGGTCGAAGCCTGAACTGGAGGCAGGGGAATTGATGAGCTGGAGAATTGAAGAACTGATGAACTGAGAAGCCCAGCGCGATTCATTAGCCGCTGTTTCTCTAATTCATCAATTCATCAATTCACCAATTCTTCAGTTCAATTCCTCAATTCATTTCCCTCCAAGCCCCTCGCGGAACTTCCGCTCCGGCAGTGATTCGGGATCGGGCGGCGCCGATGCCCCGCCATTCAGCGACAATTGCATGAACACCGTGTCCAGCCAGCGCCCGTGCTTGTAGCCGGAACCTTCAAGGCGTCCCGAATGGCGAAAGCCGAGCTTCTCGTGCAGCCGTACCGAGGCGCTGTCGGCATGGCCATCGCCGATCACCGCGATGATCTGGCGAAAGCCCGCTGCTTCCACCGCCTCGATCAGGCTTTGCATCAGCTTGAGCCCTACGCCCTGACCCTTGGCCTCCGGCGCGATATAGACCGAATCCTCAACGATGAAGCGGTAGGCGGGGCGCGGCCGAAAGGCACCGGCATAGGCATAGCCGAGCACGGCACCGTTCTTTTCCGCCACCAGATAGGGAAAGCCGCCGGCCATCAAACTGTCGAACCGGACGCCCATCTCGGCGCGGCTGGGCGCCTCCAGCTCATAGCTCGCCGTGCCTTGAGTCACTGCGGCGGCATAGATTTCCGTGATCCGATCGAGGTCGGCCGCTGTCGCGAGCCGTATCGTGACATTGCTCATTCTCTATCCGCGCCCTTGTCTGCCTTCGATAACAGCAAAGGCCGGTATAAAAGAAAAGGGCGGCCGTTGGGCCGCCCTTTGGAACTCGATGGTCCAGTCAGAACATGATCTCTAAAAGCTGAAACCGATCTTCGGAAAAGATCCGGTCCAGCTTAAAAAGCCTAGCGGCGGTCGCCCATGAACTGCAGCAGGAACATGAACAGGTTGATGAAGTCGAGATAGAGCCTCAAGGCGCCCATGATGGCTTTGCGGCCGGCGACATCCGAAGCATCGCCCTCGAAATACATCTCCTTGATGTTTTGCGTGTCATAGGCGGTGAGGCCGGCGAAGATCAGCACGCCAGCCGCCGACACGGCGAAGGACAGCGCCGACGAGTGCAGGAAGATGTTGATCACCGACGCGATGATGATGCCGAACACGCCCATGATCAGGAACGAACCCATCGCCGTCAGGTCACGCTTGGTGGTGTAGCCGAACAGCGACAGCGCGCCGAAGGCCGCGGCCGTGGCGAAGAAGGTCTGCGAAATGCTGGCCGTGGTGTAAACCAGGAAGATCGACGACAGCGACAGGCCGACAAGGCCCGCATAGACCCAGAAGGTAGTCTGCGCCGCCGAAACGCTCATCGACTGAACGCGGAACGACAGGAACATCACCGCCGCGAGCGGGGCAAAGATCACGACCCATTTCAGTGGCGAGCCGAAGATCGCATAGCCGAAGGAGGTCAGCATTTCGCCGCTTGACAGCGTCGCGACAGCCGAAGCCGGATCGGTGGTGGTGGCCAACATGATCGTGCCGACAGCGGCAAGACCGGTGATGAGGAGGCCAAGCCCCATCAGATTGTAGACCTTGATCATGTAAGCGCGCAGGCCCTGATCGATGTCAGCACCGACACCGACGCCGGGCACGGCGCGCGTCTGGTAGTTGCGAATGGGATCAGCCATTGAAGTCCTCTATTGCTTCTGCCCCGTCCGGTGTCAGGCCCTTTCAGACCCAGGCGCCGCTGGCAGGGCTCCAGCATGCCTGTCGCGAAATATGATGGTTATTCGCGTCAAGAACAAGACCGTAACCGGATGTAACGGTTCGTGAGACAACGAAGCGTCGATTTTCCGGCTTCCCAGACGGAATTCTTACCAAGATTTAATCCGGGACGGCCGTTTCGTGCCCGAGATCACAGGTTGCGCAGCACCGGTGCTGCCTTGTGGCCGAGCACCCGCCAGGTGCCGGCGAGACCAATGCCGACCGTGATCACCAGCGAGAACAGAATGGTTGCCACCGCCACCTCGGGCAGGAAATGCGACGGCAATGTCATGATGCGCGCGACGACGAACCAGGCCGCGGCACTGCCTGCGGCCAAGGCGAAGATCGCGGTGGCGAGCCCGATCAGCATGTATTCGAGGGAGAAGGCCGATATCAAAGTCCTGCGTGTCGCGCCAAGCGTCTTCAGCACCACCGCGTCATGAATGCGCGCCCGGTTGCCGGCGGCAAGCGCGCCGGCCAGCACCAGCACCGACGCGATCAGCGCCACGCCGGCGGCCGCCCGGATCGCCGTGCCGAGCTGCCCGACCAGCCGGTTGACGACATCGAGCGCATCCTTGACCCGCACCGTCGTCACCGCCGGGAAGGCGCGGGTGACGGCATTGAGGATGCGGGCGTCGTCGGCCGCGGAGGCATTCTTTTCGGTCAGCGTCGCAATCCAGCCATGCGGCGCGCCCGCAAATGTGTTTGGCGAGAACACCATGACGAAATTGATGCCCATCGTTTCCCACTCGACCTCGCGGAAATTTGCGATCCTGGCCGTGACATTGCGGCCGAGCACATTGACGGTGATGGTGTCGCCGAGCTTCAGCCCGATCTCCTTGCCTTCCTGCGCCGAAAACGAGACCAGCGGCTCGCCGCTATAATTGTCCGGCCACCAGCTGCCTTCGGTCAGCGTCGCGTTTTGCGGCTGCCTGGCGTCGTAGGTCAGGCCACGATCTCCCTTCAGCACCCAGGCGCCTTGCGCCGGCACCTTCACCTTGTCGACATCGACGCCGTTCAGCGCCATCACCCGGCCGCGCAGCATCGGCACCTTGGCCAGCGTCCCCTGCGGCGCCTCCTTGCCGATCAGCGCCGAGAAGGAAGCGACATCGCTGCTCTGGATGTCGACGAAGAAGAAATTCGGCGCCCGTTCCGGCATACTGCCGGAGATCTGCCGCCTGAGATTGCCGTCGATCAGCGCCAGCGTCACCAGCAGCGTCAGCCCAAGTCCCAGCGACAGCACAACCGATGGCGTCAAGGCGCCGGGCCGATGGATGTTGCCGATGGCGAGCCGCAGCGCCACGAACCGCACACGCGGGCTCTTCCTGGCCGCCCATTGCACCAGCGCGCCGACAAGGCGCAGCACCAGGAAAGCGAAGATGGTGGCACCGACGAAGATCGAGGCGATACGCTGATCGTCCGAGGATAGAATTGCCAGTGCCGCCAGCAGCAGCGCAATGCCGAGTGCCGCCGCGACATAGACAGGTCGTGGAGAACCACGGCCTTCAAGCCCCATCTCACGAAACAGCGCGGTGGCCGGCACGTCGCGGGCGCGGCCGAGCGGCAGCAACGCGAAGGCCAGCGTCACCAGCAGACCGAACAGTGCCGCCATGCCGAGCGCGCCGGGATAGAAGCCGCCCTCCGCCGGCACCGGGATGACCTGATGAAGAGCAGCGCCGGCCACGAACGGCATCAGCGCGCCAAGCACCAGGCCAAGCAGGATGCCGAGCGCGGCGATAATCAGGATCTGCACCAGATAGACGGCAAAGACAAAGCCACCCGAAGCGCCCAGGCTCTTGAAGGTGGCGATGACGCCGCGCTTGCCGTCGAGATAGGCGCGCACCGCATTGGCGACCCCGACGCCACCGACCACCAGCGCCGTCAACCCGACCAGCGTCAGGAACTGCGAGAAGCGCTCGATGTTGGACGACAGCGCGGGAGCGGCGTTGCTGCGCGTGCGGATCGACCAGCCGGCCTCCGGAAAATCCCTGGCCGCCTGGTCCTGGATGGCCCTGAGCCGCGCCTCGTCGGCGTCCGCCGGCAGGCGGACCTTGTAGGCATTTTCGACCAGGCTGCCCGGCTGGATCAAACCGGTGGCCGCCAGCCCTTCGGTCGAGATCATCAGCCGCGGCGCAAAGCCGAAGCCGTCGGAGACGGCATCCGGTTCGGCGGCCAGCCTGGCACGCAGTTCGAAAGTGGCGGTGCCGAGCTTCAGCCGGTCGCCGATCCTGAGATGCAGCCGCTCGAACAAGACGTCAGGGGCCGCGGCGCCGAAGACGCCGAACTCTTCACCGAACAGTTCCTGCTTCGACAATTCCGGTTCGATGTCCAGCGCGCCGTAGAGCGGGTAGGCATCGTCGACAGCCTTGGCCTCGACAAGCGCCTGGTCGGACCCGTCGGCGAGACGCGCCATCGAACGCATGCTGGCGGTTCTGGAAATCGCGCCCAGCCCGTCAAGAAAACTGCGTTCGGCCTTGCTGGCGTCACGCTGGTTGATCTGGAAGCGTAGATCGCCGCCAAGCAGCGTCTGGCCCTGATTGGCGACACCGGCGGTGATCGAACGCGCCACCGAGTTGACGCCGCCGATGGCCGCGACGCCGAGCGCGATGCAGGCGAGGAAGATGAGAAAGCCGGACAGGCCGCCGCGCATCTCGCGCAGCGAGAAGCGAACCGCGAGCCTCAGCGTCTGCGACAACGGCATCAGGCTGTCACCTTGGCGAGCGCCGGCACCTCGATCCTGCCCGACCGCATCGAAACCTGGCGCGAACAGCGCGCCGCAAGCGCCGGATCATGGGTGACCAGCACCAGCGTCATGCCGCGCTCGGCCGCCTTGGCAAACAATAGATCGGCAACTTGCCGCCCCGTCGCCTGGTCGAGGTTGCCGGTCGGCTCGTCAGCAATGAGAATGCGTGGCGACGGCGCCAGTGCGCGGGCTATCGCCACGCGCTGCTGCTCGCCGCCCGACAATTCGCCGGGATAGTGGGTGACGCGTTCGCTGAGGCCAACCGCCGCCAGCTCGCGCGCCGCAACCGAAAACGGATCGGCATGGCCGGCCAGCTCCAGCGGCACCGCGACATTTTCGAGCGCCGTCATGTTGGGAATGAGATGAAAGGATTGGAACACGATGCCAATGTTTCGGCCACGAAACGAAGCAATCTGGTCCTCGCTTTTGCCGTTGAGCAGCTCACCGGCAATTCGTACCGTACCCGAATCGACCCTTTCCAGGCCAGCCAGAACCATCAGCAATGTCGACTTGCCGGAGCCCGAGGGTCCGACGATGCCGGTCGCCTCGCCGGGCGCCACGTCGAGGCTGACGTCCTTCAGCACATGGACCAATGAGGCCCCCTCGCCAAGGGTCAGCGATACGTTTTTTAGCCCAATGACGGCTTCTGTCAAAATGAAAGCGTCCTATATGCGAGGATGAGGGTTCTGCTTGCCGGAAGCCGTCGCCGGAAAAATTCCTTGCTCATATGGGGCCTACCGCATGTCTTTCAAACGCAGGATTGCCGCAGGCCTCGTCGTTTTCCTCGCCATTTGCGGCGCCATGTCGTCGGCGCGTGCCGAGCCGTTCAAGATCGTCGGCTTCGGTGACAGCTTGATGGCGGGCTTCGGCCTTGGGCCAGGCCAGGGCTTTACCGACAGGCTGCAGGCAGCGCTTGGCGCCAAAGGCCATGATGTGACCGTCGCCAATGCCGGCGTCTCCGGCGACACGACGAGCGGCGGCCTGGCGCGGCTCGACTGGTCGGTGCCGGATGGCACGCAATTGGTCATCCTCGAACTCGGCGCCAACGACATGCTGCGCGGCGTTTCGCCCGACATCACCAGGAAGAACCTGGACGAGATGCTGGGCAGGCTGAAAGAACGCAAGATCGCCGTGCTTCTGGCCGGCATGCGCGCCGCGCCCAATCTCGGCGCGGACTACCAGAACGCCTTCGATGCCATATTTCCGGGCCTAGCCGACAAATACGACGTTGCGTTCTACCCGTTCTTTCTCGACGGCGTTGCCGGCCAGCCCGGCATGCAGCTCGAGGACGGCCTGCATCCGAGCGCGCAAGGCGTCGACCAGATGGTAGAACGTATCCTGCCGGCGGTCGAGAAGGCCATCGCGGCGGTGCCGGGCAGCTCATAAGGTGGGACTGGAGCTCTTTCCGTTAGGGAAGCTTTTTAACAGGGACTGTGACCAACAAACCTCTTGCCCCGTTTGACTATCGATGATTCGCTAGAGGTGACAGTTCGATTCGAGGAAGGGAGGCTCTTCATGCCGCGTCTTTTCACCGCCCTCGAAATACCGCGTGACGCTGCCCTTTCGCTGTCCCTGCTGCGGGGCGGCCTGCCCGGCGCCCGCTGGATCGATGTCGAGAACTACCATCTGACACTGCGCTTCATCGGCGATGTACCTGGTCACGTCGCCGACGAGATCGCCAACGCGCTCGACCGCGTCCACCGCCCTTCCTTTTCGCTGGCCCTGTCCGGCGTTGGTGCCTTCGGCCAGAAAAAGCCGCATGCCGTTTGGGCCGGCGTTTCCACCTCGCCCGATCTTGCCGCCCTTCAGGGCGAAATCGACCGCATCTGCCAGCGGCTCGGCATCCCAGCCGACCCCCGCAAGTTCATGCCGCATGTCACACTTGCAAGGCTGCGCAATTCGACCCCGCTGGACGTCGCCCAATATCTGTCGGCGCGCGGCAATTTCTTGACGCTGCCGTTTCGTATCGGTCGCTTCGTATTGATGTCGTCGCGCGATTCGGTCGGGGGCGGCCCCTACATCGTCGAGGAAGCTTGGCCGCTGTCGGGCACAGATGCCCGCGCCTCCAGCCTTGTCGCCAGCGCTTCCGATGCCTCGCGGATCATGCGGTAGACCGAAGCGAAAGCTTCCGCCCCGTCATAATAGGGATCCGGCACATCACGTGCCTTGCCGTCTGCGAATTCAAGGAACAGTTGCACCCGGTCGCGCATGGCTGCTGGCGCCAACGCTTTCAGGTCGGCGACATTCGACCGGTCCATGCCGAGAATCAGGTCGAAGTGGGAGAAATCCTCCGGCGTAACCTTGCGCGCCCTCTGTCGGGAAATGTCGACACCGTGACGCGCCGCAATCGCGATCGAGCGTGGATCGGGCGCCGCGCCGGCTTCCCAGCTGCTGGTGGCGGCTGAATCGAGCAGGATATTCCTGCCCAACCCACGCTCCGCCAGCACGGCACGAAAGACGCCCTCCGCCAGTGGCGACCGGCAGATGTTGCCGAGGCAGACGAAAAGAATGGAATTTATGGGCTTTGCGCTCATCGATCCGACACTATGGTAGGGACTCCAGAGACGGTTTCGAAACTCGCCAGGGTTCCAGACAGTCTTTCAGCCGAAATAACACGGGAAGCTGACATGACGAGAGAAAAACTGGGCAAGGACGCAATCGCCGCCGCGTTGGTCGGGCTCGAAGGCTGGGCACCGGCTGCGGATGGTGCCTCCATCAAGCGCACGTTCACCTTCGCGAATTTCTCCGAGGCTTTCGCCTTCATGACCCGCGTTGCGCTCGCCGCCGAGAAGATGGACCATCATCCCGACTGGTCGAATGTCTACAAGACCGTCGACGTGACGCTCAACACCCACGATGCCGGCGGTGTGACCGCGCTCGATATCGATCTGGCCAAGAAGATGAACCGCTTTGCCGGTTAGGGAGGTCCAAACGTGCGCAACCCCAGCTTCGTCATCCACGGGCGAAGCAACGAGCGAAGCGACGCGGCGCAGACCCTAGAATGACGACGGGAGGGGCGTTTCCGCCAATCTCCAAAGAGGCGATTGCCAGCCTGACGAGCGCCTTTGTAGGCCGGCATCCCCCTGAACCGTTGGTCCGCGCGGCAAACGCCGATTCCGATTTTCGGGTCGAGGAATGGGCCGGTATCTTGCAGTAGGGGTCGCCTTTCACCACATTTCGCCTCGCCGACATGTGCCGGGTTGCGCATGAGTCCTGCTAGGAGACACTGATGGCGCGACAATCCGGTTTTGATTTCTTCGGCTTTGGCGGCAAGCTCGCCGACGAGAATGAAGTGCGCGAGAAATTCTGGCGGACAGCCAAGAAGGCCGCGCGGCAGATCCCGTTCATGGAGGAGGTGGTCGCCTCCTATTACTGCGCCATGGACAAGAACACGCCGCTGCGCGCCAAGGGCATTCTGCTGGCCGCGCTCGGCTATTTCGTACTGCCGGTGGATGTCATCCCCGACTTCATCCTCGGGCTTGGTTTCACCGATGACATCGCCGTGCTCACCGCCGCGATCACCGCTGTCAGCGCCCACATCACCCCTGCGCACCGGCAGGCTGCCAAGGACGCCATCGCCGACAAGGGCTGAACAGGCGCACGAAAGCGCCATTTAGGCCGGTTTCGGCGGCGGCATGAAAGTCAAACTCTTGCCGCTTTCGTGGCCTCCAAGTCGCCAAAGGGACGTCGCGCCACTCGCTCGCAAGGCGGCGGCGCGGGAATGGCGGCGGTTTCCTCGGGGTGGGATTCCTTTCTCAAAGGAAATTCACTGTTTGGTAACCCAGATTAAATCAAAATGAAGCGACAGGCAGGACGCCGAGCCGGCCTGCCGCCGCACCTTTGGAATACGGGAAAAACGATGCGCGGATTGATTGCTATAATTTCGAGCCTGGTCCTGGTCGCCGCGGCAGCGCCGGCACTGGCTCAGTCGGCGACCAAGATCGGCCAGCACAATGCCTGGGGCACCTACAGCTACCAGGCATCGGGCGGCAAGGTCTGCTATGTCCTGACCGTGCCGACCGACAAGCAGCCGCCGACGCTCGACCATGGCGACATGTTCTTCTTCGTCAGCCAGCGGCCCGGCCAGCAAGTGTCCTACGAGCCGCAATTCATCGCCGGCTACAATTTCCAGGAAGGCTCCAAGGCCACCGTCACCATCGACAAGAAGTCGTTCTCGATGTTCACGCGCGGCAAGTCGGCCTGGGTCGAGAACGCCGCCGAGGAGCCGGTGCTGATCGCCGCCATGAAGACCGGCACCGATATGAAGGTGACGGCGAAGTCCGGCCGCGGCAACCCGACCTCCTATGTCTTCTCGCTGAAGGGCATTTCGGCGGCGCTGACGTCGATCGCCAAGTGCAAATAGGCTGGCGCCCACCCCGATAGCCTATGGCGCAATAGCGAAGACCGGCTCCCCGAGGCCGGACATCAGCGCTTTAGATCAAAGGCCCGGCGGGGGATTTGGACCCCGCATCGGAATGACCCGCCGGCGTGTGCCGGCGGGTCTCGATCTTGACGGGTTCAGTCTTACATGGCCATTTTTTCACATTCGGCCTGAGCCTTTTTGGTCGACGTATCGATCATATACGCTTTGCCCTTGGCATCGGTCATCATCATCATGCAGTGCTTGATCGGCTTTGCCATCTTCATCATCTCGGCCGCCATCTTCGCATCCGGCTTCATGGTGCCCATGTGCCCATCCGGCATGATCGCCGTCACCTCTCCGCTCTTCATCATGGTCATTGTGCCCATCGCGTCTTCGGCAAATGCCTGCGAGGCGGAAAGGCCGACGAGGCCGGCAATGAGGGCTAGCTTGATAGAGTTCATTCTGCGTACTCCCATTTTGTAGAGGCAAAGTTGCCCCATTCAGATTTCGAAGGCGCAATGGGAATCGTTACGCAAACACGATCATGTGATCGTTTCCTTGCAGCGGGAGGACAGGGCAAGGTTGCCAGATAGCCGCAGCGGGCCTTCGACCTGCATCCATGGGTTTGGACTCCCACCGCATGACTCTGCCTCCAACCTGTGCTATGCGCCGCGCTTCATGCCGGCACGATAAGTGAAATCGGCCGCAAACGCTTATATCTGTGCAACCATGACCCTTTCATTCGATCTCACCACCGAAGGCGCCCGTGACGCGTTGCGTGCCCGTGCGGCACTGCCCGAAAAACAGTCGCTGATCGGCCTGACGCGCACTGAGCTCGGCGAGGCCCTTGTAGCTTCCGGAACTGTGCCGGAGCGCCAGGCGAAAATGCGCGCCCAGCAGCTCTGGCACTGGATGTATGTGCGCGGCGTCTCCGACTTCGCCGGCATGTTCAACATCTCCAAGGATTTGCGCGCCGAACTGGACAAGCACTTCACCGTCGCCAGGCCCGAAATCGTCGAGGAGCAGATCTCCGCCGATGGCACACGCAAATGGCTGTTCCGTTTTCCGCCGCGCGGCGCTGGGCGGCCGGTCGAGATCGAGACCGTCTATATTCCCGAGGAAGGCCGCGGCACGCTCTGCATCTCCTCGCAGGTCGGCTGCACGCTGACCTGCTCGTTCTGCCACACCGGCACGCAGAAGCTGGTGCGCAATCTGACATCAGAGGAAATCCTCGCCCAGTTGCTCACAGCCCGCGACCGGCTCGGCGATTTTCCGGACCGCGACACGCCCGACGGCGCCATCGTGCCGGCCGAGGGCCGCAAAGTCTCCAACGTCGTGATGATGGGCATGGGCGAGCCGCTCTACAATTTCGAGGCGGTGAAGAAGGCCCTGCTGATCGCCTCCGACGGCGATGGCCTGTCGCTGTCCAAGCGGCGCATCACGCTGTCGACTTCCGGCGTCGTGCCGGAAATTTTCCGCACCGGCGAGGAAATCGGCGTCATGCTGGCGATCTCGCTGCACGCCACCAATGACGATCTGCGCGACCTGCTGGTGCCGATCAACAAGAAGTATCCGCTGAAGGACCTGATCGCCGCCTGCCGCGCCTATCCCGGCCTGTCCAACGCCAAGCGCATCACTTTCGAATATGTGATGCTGAAGGACGTCAACGATTCCATCGAGGACGCCAAGGGCTTGATCAAGCTGCTCAAGGGCATTCCGGCCAAGATCAACCTGATCCCGTTCAACCCGTGGCCGGGCACCAACTACCAGTGCTCGGACTGGGAGACGATCGAGAAATTCGCCGACTACATCAACAATGCCGGCTACGCCTCGCCGATCCGCACGCCGCGCGGCCGCGACATCCTGGCCGCCTGCGGCCAGCTCAAATCGGACTCCGAGCGGATGCGCAAGGTCGACCGGCTGGCGCTGGAGGCCATGATGATCGCGGGGCACGGCGAGGCGTGAGCCGCCGCCTCGCCTGGCTGAAGCGCCTCGCCACGATGGCCGTCGGCTATTTCGCCGCTGTGCTGACCTCGATCCTGGTCCCCGTGCTGCTGATCGCTCTTCTGGAAGGCATCGAAGACGGCAACTGGTCCATCATCTTCGCCTTCGACTGGCTGGGTTCTTTCCCGCTCGCGGTGTTGACCGTGATGGTCGCCGCGCTGCTGATCGTCGGCCCCGCGCTCTTTGTCGCCGAACGGCTGTCGCTCCGGGGTTGGTTCTACTTCGCCGCCACGGGTGCGATCACGTCGATCGCCTTTGGCGTATCCATGCCGCGCTCGGCCGGCAGCTTTGTCTTCAATCCGGGTTTTCTCGGGTTTCTGGCCACGGCCGGCATTGCCGCCGGATCGGTCTACTGGCTTCTGGCCGGGCGCAAGTCCGGCATGCCCCGGGGCTAAGATCTGGAATGACCCGTCTCGTCGGCTATCTCCTCCGTTTCGCCGTGATCCTGTTCGGCTATGCCGTCGCCTCGCTGGCGGCGAGCGCGTTCCTCAACGTCCTGTTCCTGGCATCGTTGGGCTACACGCCGGAGCACGCTCAGCCGACGGCGACGGCTTCGCTGTATTTCTCAATTCCCTTCGTCGCCCTGTTCGTAGCCTATTTCGCCCTGATGCCGGCTTGCGTCGTCATCCTGGTCGCCGAAATCCTCGGCCGGCGCGACTGGCTGTTCTATGCGCTGGCGGGCGCCGTGGTTGCGGCCGTATTCCTCGGCCTTGTCGACCACAGCGGCGACACCACCTTCGCCGTTACCCACACCGGCGCCATCATGGCGGTGATTGGCGGCGGCATGGTCGGCGGCATCTTCTATTGGCTCAGCGCGGGGCGCTGGGCCGGAAGCTGGTGGAAGGACGAGAACGCCCCTACTTCGCCTGGGCCGTCAGGATCTTGAGCGCAAAGGCGGAGAACACGCCGGCGAAGAGATAATCGACCACCCGCGTCACACGCGGGCTGGCCTTCATCGCCGCCGAGAACTTTTCCGCCGCCAGCACCATCGGTACGGTCACCGGGATCGCCAGCACGATGAACATCGTGCCCAGGAAAAACAGCTTTCCCGGCGCGTTCGGGTCATGCGCGGAGACGAATTGCGGCAGGAAGGTCATGAAGAACAGGATGATCTTCGGGTTGAGCAGATTGACGCCAAGACCCGCCGCCCAGCTGCGCAACAGCGAAATCTCGGGGCCTGTCTTCTTCTCCGGCGAAAAGGCCGAGCCCCTGGTGACCGCCTGCCAGGCCAGGAAGACGAGATAGCCGGCGCCAAAGATCTTCAGCACGAAGAAGGCCATCGGCGAGGCGACGATCAGCGCCGAGACGCCGACCACAACCAGCGTGGTGTGGATCAGCGTGCCGCACAGCGCACCGGCCATCGAGGCGAAGCCGGTGGCGCGGCCCTGGCTCAGCGTACGCGAGACAAACAAGGTCATGTCCGGCCCCGGCGTGATCGCCAGGATCACGGTGGCGATGGCGAACTGGATCAGCGTGGCGGTGTCTGGAATGAACGACATGAGCGGCCCTCTGGGAAGAACACGCAAGCTATAGAGGATACAGTCCTTCACAGCCAGCGACTGGGCGGCCGAGGGCTGATCCAGCGCTTCTCAATCGGCTGTCCTGTTGCGATCTTGTTTCGCCGCACGCCCTTCATCTCTTGCGCAGCCCGGAAACGGCGTGATACCTCGCCCGCCAGGAACTCAGCCGCGGAACCGTCCAATGTCAAAAGCCAAAGACGTCAAGAAAGTCGTGCTCGCCTATTCCGGCGGCCTCGACACATCCATCATCCTGAAATGGCTGCAGACCGAACTCGGCGCCGAGGTCGTGACCTTCACCGCCGATCTCGGCCAGGGCGGCGAACTCGAGCCGGCCCGCCGCAAGGCCGAGATGATGGGCATCAAGGACATCCGCGTCGTCGACGTGCGCGAGGAGTTCGTCTCGGACTTCGTCTTTCCGATGTTCCGCGCCAACACCGTCTATGAAGGCACCTATCTGCTTGGCACCTCGATCGCGCGGCCGCTGATCTCCAAGCATCTGGTCGAGATCGCCAGGGAGACGGGCGCCGACGCGATTGCGCACGGCGCCACCGGCAAGGGCAACGACCAGGTTCGCTTCGAACTCTCGGCCTATGCGCTCAACCCCGACATCAAGGTCATCGCGCCATGGCGCGACTGGTCGTTCAAGTCGCGTACCGACCTGATCAATTTCGCCGAGCAGCACCAGATCCCGGTGCCTAAGGACAAGAAGGGCGACGCCCCGTTCTCGGTCGACGCCAACCTCCTGCACTCCTCTTCCGAGGGCAAGGTGCTGGAAGACCCATGGACCGAGCCGCCTGAATTCGTCCACCAGCGCACCGTTTCGCCGATGGATGCGCCGGACAAGGTCACCGAGATCGAGATCGAGTTCCTCAAGGGCGATCCGATCGCACTCAACGGCAAGAAGCTGTCGCCGGCAACCATGCTGGCAGCCCTCAACGATCTCGGCCGCGACAACGGTATCGGCCGGCTCGACCTCGTCGAAAACCGCTTCGTCGGCATGAAGTCGCGCGGTGTCTACGAGACGCCCGGCGGCACCATCCTGATATCAGCGCACCGTGCTATCGAATCGATCACGCTCGACCGCGGTGCCGCCCACCTCAAGGACGAGTTCATGCCGCGCTACGCCGAGCTGATCTACAACGGCTTCTGGTTCGCACCCGAGCGGCTGATGCTGCAGGCGATGATCGACAAGAGCCAGGAAGACGTCGAAGGCACGGTCCGGCTGAAGCTCTACAAGGGCAACGTCATGGTCACCGGCCGCAAGTCCAGGAAGACGCTCTATTCCGATGCGCTGGTCACCTTCGAGGACGACCGTGGCGCCTACGACCAGAAGGACGCCGCCGGCTTCATCCGCCTCAATGCGCTGAGGCTGCGGACTTTGGCCGCGCGCAGTCGCAAGGGGTGATCTTCAAGCTGCCGCCTCGAGCAAGCCCGGCGTCCCTGCCGGGCCCGATTGTCGGCAAGGCGCTGCCCCTCATCGCCTTGCCGCGCGCTTCTCCTGTATAGCGACGGGTTCAAACTGAAGTGATTGCCTCAGTTGGCCCGGCGGGTGGCCGGGCCTCTTGTCGAAGATGCCAGCTCTCAGTCGCCGTCGATCGCCGTGGCGATGCGGGCGATGGCCTGCTGATAGACGCTCGCGGAATTCCAGCCGGCGATCGCGCCGATATTCGACTGCGCACTGGCACCGGCCCGCCAGCCATGACCCTTGAGGAAGTTGGCAGTAGACGCCAACGCGGTGGCCTTGTCGCGCAGGTTTCCGCCGCCGACACCGTACTTCAAGACATTTCCAGGCAGGAACTGCGTGTGGCCAATCTCGCCATGGGCAGCGCCGACCGACGAGGCTGTCAACGCCCCACGATCAACCAGCTTCAGGGCTGCAATGGCATGCGGGTAAAAGAATTCCGGGCGGCGGCAATCATAGGCAAGCGTCAAAATTGCCGAGACCGTATTCTGGTTACCCATGGCGGAGCCGAAGCCGGTCTCCATGCCCCAAATGGCGAGCAACACACCCGGCGACACGCCGTAGTTCGCCTCGATCTTGTCGAACAGTGCCGCGTTCGCCTTCTTCAGTGCGCGGCCCTTGGAAATGATCGCGGACCCGCCACGGCGTTTCATGAAATCGTCCACCGAGCCGCTGAAGGCCTTGTGGATGCCCCGGTCGACTGAGATCGTCTTTGTTGCGTAGGTCGCGCCGGCCAGAGCGGCCAGACCCCTGGCGCCCACACCTTCGGACTTGGCCTGCGCAGCGAACTCGGGCTTCCAAGCCTCGAAGCCGGCGCCGGTCTTGCCGCAGCTGGCTCCCGCCTGCGCGCCCGTCGCCAGCGCAAGCACCGACACCACGGCTGCTGCAAACATCTTTCCCTTGGCAAGAAATGCCATGTTGTTCTCCTGGTTGCCTGAATCACGTCCCAATTGCGAACTTGCCAGCGAAACACGCCCTTGTCACTGTCGCCGCTGCATTGCTGGCGAATGCCGTGGAATTTGCCTACGATCAAGTGATTATTGTGGCAAGCGGCCCCAAAAGAAGGCGTCGATATCGTGATCATCGGCGCCGGCTCGGTGGGTATTAACACAGCCAGGGCCCTGCTGGCGGCGGGCATCTGGCGGCGAATAGCCTCGATATATGGGAACGCCGGTGGGCGGTTCGCGTTGGGCACCTGCCGCCCTGAATATGCTGGCTCTGAAGGTTAGAGACCGACATGAAACTCTTCGACTGTCCGCATTGCGGCCATCGCCTGTATTTCGAGAACGCCCAGTGCCTGAACTGCGGCAGTCTCGTGCTCTACGATCCAGAGCACGCCCGTTTTGCGCTGTCGGATCTCGACGGCGTCTTCCAGTGCACCAATGCCGACGAATGCGCCTGCAACTGGATGGCCGAGCCCGGACAGGGGTTTTGCCGCGCCTGCGTACTGAACCAATTGATCCCTGACCTTTCCGTCGACGGCAACCGCCGGCGCTGGATACGCGTCGAGGCGGCGAAGAAGCGTGCCATTTATTCGCTGCTGGCCGTCGGACTGCCGGTTGCGCCCAAGCTGAGCCCTGCCGACGAGGTCGGGCTGGCCTTCGACTTTCTCGCCGATCCGATCGGCGGCGGGCCCGGCGGCGAGCGCATCTTGACCGGCCACGACAATGGCCTGATCACGCTCAACGTCGCCGAGGCGGATTCAGCCGAGCGCGAGAAGCGGCGCGTCGAGATGGGCGAGAACTATCGCACCTTGCTCGGCCATTTCCGCCACGAACTCGGCCATTACTACTGGGACCGCCTGATCCGCGACGATCCGCGGAGGCTGGAAGCGTTCCGTGCGCTGTTTGGCGATGAGCGCCCCGACTACGAACAGGCGTTGAAGTCGTATTATGCCAATGGTGCCGCGCCCGACTGGCAGCAAGCCCATATCTCGGCCTATGCCACCTCGCACCCATGGGAAGATTGGGCCGAGACCTGGGCCCACCATCTGCATATCACCGACACGTTGGAGATGGTCCACGCGCTGAACTTTCCGCTCGGCCGGCTGGAGATGGTGGAAGCCAACGACTTGCCGCGGGGCGATACCGGCGGCGGACTGCAGGCAGCACCTTCGGAGCCGGCGACCGCGCCCGAGCCTTTCGAAAAGATCCTTGCCCGCTGGCTGGTGCTGTCTGAAGCCTCCAATTCGATCAACCGCTGCATGGGCCTGCCCGATCTCTACCCCTTCGTCATTTCGGACATGACGGCACGGAAACTGGTCTTCGTTCACGAACTTCTGACCGGTTTGCCGAAAGAAAAGGGAACAAATCGTGAGTTGGCGCAGGCCTTTTAGCGGGAACGCATGCGCCGCTGATCCGTTTTCGCAGGCGAGGACCATGAAACGGAGAAAAGCCATGAAATCCCTACTGTTTCCGGCGGTCACCGGAATGCTGACCGTGATGTCGGGCACCGCGCTTGCCGACACCGCCGTCTCCGCGGTTACCGATCTCAACGTCCGCGCCGGGCCCGGCCCGCAATATCCTGTCATTGGCGTGCTTGCCGCCGGCCAGTCGGCGACGCTCAATGGCTGCATCGAAAACAGCAAATGGTGCACCATCGCCGAGGCGGGCGGCCAGGGCTGGGTCTATTCCGACTATGTGACGACTAGTTCCGGCGGCAGCCGGGTGGTGCTGACGCAACGCCGTTCCAGCGTTGCTGTGGTCTCGCCCCCGGACGACATTGGCGACTATTCGACCGACTACACCGGCGCGATCATCACCAGCGATCCGGTCGTGGATGAATTTCCCCCGCCTCCCGCTGAGGTCCGGACCTATGTCGACACGCATCGCCTCGATCCAGTCTATCTTGACGGCGAGGTGGTGACCGGCGCGATCTTGCCGGACACCGTCGAGCTGCGCGAAATCCCGAACTACGACTATCGCTATGTCTACGTGAACGGCCAGCGGGCGCTGATCGACCCGCAGACGCGGCGCATCATGTACGTGGTACGCTGACAGAGAATTGCATAAGGCGGCCGCAATCTCAGCGACCGCCTGACTGCCAGGCAGAGCCGTGCTGCCACGCGGGCCATCGATGGACGTGTTGCGATCTCCGAGACGCGAATGCTCCCTTGCGAAATCGATTCCGATTTTCTCGGCCCCCGGCTAGAGCAATTCAAGGAAAAGCGTGACGCGGTTTTCCGTCCGGAATTGCGTCAAAACATAGAGTTAGAGCGGTTCGCCGTTTTCGTGAAACGGTGAAATGCTCTAGATCAACAGGCAATGAATTCGGCAAGGAACCAGCGTGACGATCGATTCGGCCGCCTTCGAACGCTATCGGCGCTCACCCAACACCAGGACGACCTTGCCGCGCCTGTTCCTGGGAACCGCGATAATCATCCTGTTCTGGGCCGCAACGACGATGGCCGTGCTGTTCGGCGGCATCTATGCGTTCTTTGCCTGGCAGGCCGGTGCGGCGACGCCATCCGGCGTGCATGGGTTTCTCTCCTCGCCCCTCGGCATCCTCACCGCGCTTGCGTCGTTTGCCGGCATCTGGATCGGCCTGTGGATCGCCATGCGCTGGGTCCACCGCGAGAAGCTCTCGGCGCTGCTCGGCGTCAGCCGCCGCGTGTCGCGATCGGACTTCCTCAAGGGGTTGATTGCGGTGCTGATCACCTCTCTTGTCTCCGAGATCCTGCTCTATCTCTTGCAGCCCGAGATCGCGCGCGGTCCGATCAGCCTGTCATCCTGGCTGCTGTTTGCAATGCCGATCGTCGCGCTCACCGGGCTGCAGACATCTTCGGAAGAGATGCTGTTCCGCGGCTATCTGCTGCGGGGCCTGGCCAACCGGTTCAGCAGCCCGTACATCTGGGCGCTGCTGCCGGCCCTGCTGTTCACCGCGCTGCATTGGAGCCCCAGCTCATCCGCCGCCATCAACGCCTGCGTGCTCGCCTCGATCGCCGCTTTCGCGCTGCTGCTGACGGTTGTCGTCTATGCCACCGGCAATCTCGGCGCCGCCCTCGGTGCTCATCTCGGCAACAATCTGACCGGCTTCCTGCTGATCTCGCATCAGGAGAGCTACAATTCCTTCGCCCTGTTCAACGCCAGGCCGCTCGAAGGGCCAGGCTGGACGACAGCTGATGCAGTGCTTATCGCCTTCATCGGGATCGCCTGCAGCCTGCTGACGATCGTGCTGCTTTTACATCCGCGTTCGCCGCTCAAGGTGGCCGCCGAGCTTCCGGATAGCGCAAGCTCGGCCTGATTGCAGCCCCGAGGGACAACGCGAAACTCCGCTTGTCTTGACTCTGGCGCCGATTTCCTGTCTACAGCCCCGAATTCCGCGACGAGTATCCCTCCGAGCAAGCCGACCAGGACGCCGAAACCTCTTCGAGGTGAAGTGCTGTAAATCGATCTTGGAGGCCAACACCCGGCAGCGCTGAGCGCCCCCGGGTGCGTTTTGGTTTTGGCTTTTGCTCGCCACGAGACTTGGACACTTGGCGCGAACGCATTACCTCTCGGGCACCGCTTGCCTGGGAAAAGGAAAAAGAATGTTTGAATCGCTTCAGGAGCGTCTTGGCTCCATCCTGAACGGCCTCACCGGCCGCGGTGCCCTGTCCGAGGCGGATGTCTCGGCGGCACTGCGCGAGGTGCGCCGTGCGCTGCTCGAGGCAGACGTGGCGCTGGAAGTGGTGCGCTCGTTCACCGACAAGGTGCGCGAGAAGGCCGTCGGCGCCGCCGTGGTCAAGTCGATCAAGCCCGGCCAGATGGTCGTCAAGATCGTCCATGACGAGCTGGTCGACATGCTCGGCGCCGAGGGCGTCGCCGTCGATCTCAATGCACCGGCACCGGTCGTCATCATGATGGTCGGCCTGCAGGGTTCCGGCAAGACGACCACTTCGGCCAAGATCGCCAAGCGCCTTTCCGAGCGTCAGAACAAGAAGGTCCTGATGGCCTCGCTCGACACCCGGCGGCCTGCCGCGCAGGAGCAGCTTCGTCAGCTCGGCGAACAGGTCAAGGTCGCCACGCTGCCGATCATCGACGGCCAGTCGCCGGTCGACATCGCGCGCCGTGCCGTGCAGGCGGCCAAGCTCGGCGGCCACGACGTCGTCATCCTCGACACTGCCGGTCGCACTCATATCGACGAGCCGCTGATGGTCGAGATGGCCGACATCAAGAAGGTGTCGAGCCCGCACGAGATCCTACTGGTCGCCGACTCGCTGACCGGCCAGGACGCCGTCAATCTGGCCAAGAGCTTCGACGAACGTGTCGGCATAACCGGCCTGGTGCTAACCCGCATGGATGGCGACGGTCGCGGCGGCGCGGCACTTTCGATGCGTGCCGTCACCGGCAAGCCGATCAAGCTGATCGGCACCGGCGAAAAGATGGACGGGCTGGAGGAATTCCACCCCAAGCGCATAGCCGACCGCATTCTCGGCATGGGCGACATTGTCTCGCTCGTCGAGAAGGCCGCCGAAAACATCGACGCCGAACAGGCTGCGGCGATGGCCAAGAAGATGCAGTCGGGCAAGTTCGACCTGAACGACCTCGCCAGCCAGCTTCAGCAGATGTCGAAGATGGGTGGCATGGGCGGCATCATGGGCATGATGCCCGGCATGGGCAAGATGAAGGACCAGATGGCTGCCGCCGGTCTCGACGACAAGATGTTCGGCCGCCAGCTCGCCATCATCTCGTCGATGACCAAGGCCGAGCGCGCCAACCCCGATTTGCTCAAGCATTCGCGCAAGAAGCGCATCGCCGCCGGTTCCGGCACCGACGCGGCCGAAATCAACAAGCTGCTCAAGATGCACCGCGGCATGGCCGACATGATGAAGGCGATGGGCGGCAAGGGCAAAGGCGGCGGCCTGATGCGCGGCATGATGGGTGGCCTCGCCTCCAAAATGGGCCTCGGCGGCATGATGCCGGGCGGCATGGGCGGCGGCATGCCGGACCTGTCGAAGATGGATCCCAAGCAGCTCGAGGCCTTGCAGAAGCAAGCGCAGGCATCCGGCCTTGGCGGCATGAAAGGGCTTCCCGGTGGTGGTGGTCTGCCCGGGCTGCCCGGCGGCATGAAACTTCCCGGTCTGCCCGGAATGGGCGGCGGGTTGCCTGGCCTCGGCAAGAAGAAGTGAGGACGTCATGAACGAAGAAAAGGACATGGCCGACGCGCGCACCATCCTGGCCCACTATCGCGCCTCGATCGACAACATCGACGCGGCACTCATCCACATGCTGGCCGAGCGCTTCCGCTGTACCAAGGCGGTCGGCGTACTCAAAGCGACGCATGGCCTGCCGCCGGCCGACCCTGCGCGCGAGCAGCAGCAGATCGCCCGGCTTCGCCAGTTGGCGAAGGATGCCCATCTCGACCCGGATTTCGCGGAAAAATTCCTCAACTTCGTCGTCCGCGAAGTGATCCGCCACCATGAACAGATCGCCGCTTCGAACGGTGGCGAAACAAAGACCTCGCTGCCAACGGCGTGACGAAAACCAACTGAAACCCGATCAACGAACTGAGAATTTTTAGGAGAATAGAAATGCCCTTGAAGATCCGACTGGCCCGCGCTGGCTCAAAGAAGCGTCCTTACTATCACGTCGTCATCGCCGACGCCCGTTCGCCGCGTGACGGCCGGTTCATCGAGTCGATCGGCTCGTGGAACCCGCTGCTGCCCAAGGACGGCGAACGCGTCAAGGTCGACGCCGAACGCGTCAAGCATTGGCTGGCGCATGGCGCCCAGCCGACCGATCGCGTGCTGCGCTTCCTCGACGAGGCCGGACTCGTCAAGCGCGAAGCCCGCGCCAATCCGAAGAAGGCCGAGCCGGGCAAGAAGGCGCAGGAACGCGCTGCCCTTCTGAAGAAGGCGCAGGAAGACGCGGCAGCCGCTGCCGCGGCCGCCACTGCTGCACCGGCCGAGGCCGAAGCCGCTACCGCCGAATAGCCATTACTATCGCATCCAGGAAAACGGCGGGCCCTAGGCCCGCCGTTTTGCTATGTCGACATCACCTTGCGAACGCGGCCTATCAATATCCGCGTGGGCAGCGGTCGACGTAGACGCGGCCATAACGATCACGGTAGCGGCATTCGCCAGGTTCGCTCGCCCGGCCGATCAACGCACCGGCAACAGCGCCGACAGCGCCGCCGACCACCGCGCCCTGAACCGGATTGTTGGCGACCGCCGCACCGACGGCAGCACCACCCAATCCGCCGACAGCCGCGCCCTTTTCCGTTTGCGAACAAGCGGCGAGCGGCACCAGCAAGGCCATCAAAAGCATCGTTTTCTTCATTGTCGTTCCTCTCCAGGTAGGAGCCGCCTCCTCCGCCGAGCAAATACCTAACTCGCAACTGGCCGATTTGATCCAAAGGAGATTGCCGGCGAAGGGCTAGCTTTCCAGCAGGCAGCGGAGCTTCGATTGCGGCCGGCCTTCCAATGTAAACGCCATGCGGGATATCGCTTATCGGCTGAGCCGGATCAGCGCGCGCACCCCGCGCAGCGTGTCGGAGTGGCTATCGTCACCCTTCGCGGGTGGATATTGAGGGACGTCGCGGCCCGTATCCATCGAGAGGAAAGAATGACCGGCGAAACCGATCTGAAGACACTGCTGGGATCGATGACGCCGGAACTGCTCGCCGGCACCTATGTCTTCGCCACGCTCGCGCCCGGCGTCGCGCAGCCGCGAGGCCTCGACCCGGTGATGGTGTTCCGCGAGCGCGAGGGCGCGACGCTTATCGTGGCCGAGGAGGCGGCCAACGCAGCCGGCTTGACCGCTTCCTTCAGCTGCCGGATGGTGACGCTGAACATTTATTCGTCGCTGGAAGCCGTCGGCTTCCTCGCCGCCATCACCACGCGCCTGGCCGCCGCCGGCATAGGCGTCAATCCTGTCTCAGCCTTCTATCACGACCATCTGTTCGTCCCCGCCGACCGGGCGGAGGAAGCGCTGGAGCTGTTGATCGGGCTGGCGGCGGAAAATCAAATCTGAGGCCGGTGCTGCCCTCATCCCCCTGCCGGGACCTTCTCCCCGTGAACGGGGAGAAGAGGGCTAACGGCCAAAGGCCGAGCCCGCCGGCGGACCGCCGGTCGTCCGGCGCCCCCGCGGAGGGCCCGCCGCGGCAGCGGCGATACGGCCCGTGAGCGAAACTGATGGCCGTCAGGCCGCCTTCTTCTTCGGCTGGATCAGGCCGCGCTCGACCAGCAGTTCGGCAATCTGCACCGCGTTGAGGGCCGCGCCCTTGCGTAAATTGTCGGAGACGATCCACATCGACAGGCCGTTGTCGATGGTCGAATCCTCGCGGATGCGCGAGATGAAGGTGGCGTCCTCGCCGGCCGATTCCAGCGGCGTGATGTAGCCTCCGTCCTCGCGCTTGTCCAAGACCTGGCAGCCCGGGGCGTCCCGAAGAATATCCCGCGCCTCGTCGGCGGTGATCGGCTTTTCGAACTCGATGTTGACCGCTTCCGAATGGCCGATGAACACCGGAACGCGCACGCAGGTCGCCGTCAGCTTGATCTTGGGGTCGAGCATCTTCTTGGTCTCGGCCACCATCTTCCACTCTTCCTTGGTGAAACCATCGTCGAGGAAGACGTCGATATGCGGGATGACGTTGAAGGCGATGCGCTTGGTGAACTTCTTGACGTCGACGGTATCGGCGACGAACACGGCGCGCGTCTGCGTGAACAGCTCGTCCATGCCTTCCTTGCCGGCGCCCGACACCGACTGGTAGGTGGCGACGACGACGCGCTTGATGGTGGCGAAGTCGTGCAGCGGCTTCAGCGCCACGACGAGCTGCGCCGTCGAGCAGTTCGGGTTGGCGATGATGTTCTTGCGCGTGAACAGCGAGATCGCATCCGGGTTAACTTCCGGCACGATCAGCGGCACGTCCTGGTCGTAGCGGAAGGCCGATGAATTATCGATGACGACGCAGCCCTGCTTGCCGATCTTCGGCGACCATTCCTTGGAGACGTTGCCGCCGGCCGACATGATGCAGATGTCGGTGTCTGAAAAATCATACTGGTCAAGCGACTTGACCTTCAGCGTGCGGTCGCCGAACGACACCTCGGTGCCCTGGCTGCGCCGCGAGGCCAGCGCTACGACTTCGCTTACCGGAAAGCCGCGCTCTTCCAGGATGTTGAGCATTTCCCGGCCCACATTGCCCGTGGCGCCGACGATCGCTACCTTGAAACTCATTAGAAATCTCCTGTCCCTCTCCGCTTTGTTTTTGGAGAAACCCGCTGGCCGGTGCGGGTTCCGCCCCCGGGCCGGACCCGGGAGAGGGTGGTTAGGCCAAGGGAATCACACCGTTTTGGTGGTGGTTTTGGCCATAGTTTTGCTGGAACGGGGAGACGCGCCGACGCGCCCGGCCCAATGATGTTCATTGCGGCCAGGGAGGTCGAATGCAAGAAACGCCATCAAAAGGCCGCGCATCGAAACTGTCCTGTTCGGTGCCGGCTTTTACGCGGTTTGCGTCAAGAGTCAATTGCCGAGCGACACCCGGTCAGGGCAATCGCTTCGGGTTAACGTGTGGTGCGTTTGGGGTGCGAATATGATTCATGGGAGGCTTCGTGATTTGCGGAGCCCTCT
>NZ_JAMYOR010000072.1:0-30492 GCF_040319965.1 Mesorhizobium sp. M0830
AAACCCACCGCCCGCGGTGCGCGGCCGCCCGGCCGCCGGGGGCGGGGCCGCCCCCCCCCCACGAGGGGGGTGCGAAGGAATTCGGCCTTTGTCGGAAGGCTGCCTCATGACCACCTTCCTCTTCGACGGCCACGACACCGCCCCCATCACCATCCTGCTCGCGCATGGCGCGGGCGCGTCGATGGATTCGCCGTCGATGACCGCCACCGCCAAAGCGCTGGCTGCAGTCGGCTTCCAGGTTGCGCGCTTCGAGTTTCACTATATGGCCGCGCGCCGCTATGGGCATCGCAAACCACCGCCGCGAGCCGAGACGGTGAACCCGGAATATATCAAGGCGATCGCCGACCTCAGGGCCAAGGGCGTGGCCGGCCCGCTGATCATCGGCGGCAAGTCGATGGGTGGGCGCGTCGCCTCGATGGTCGCGGACGAGATGCTTGCAAAGGGTGAGATCTCGGGCCTGCTGTGTCTCGGCTATCCCTTCCACCCGCCTGGTAAGCCAACGCAGCTGCGAACAAAACACCTCGCCGATCTGAAGACGCCAACGCTGATCTTCCAGGGCACGCGCGACGAATTCGGCACGAAGGATGAGGTTGCGACTTATGCGCTCTCCGACAGCATCGAGGTTGTCTGGCTGGAGGACGGCGACCACGACCTCAAGCCGCGAAAGAGCATCTCGGGCTTCTCCGCCGCCGATCATTTGAAAACGCTGGCGGAGACGGTGAAGGCGTGGTCGGGCCGGATCGTTGCCTGACCTTCGATGAAGATAGCCTCGTTCAACGTCAACAACATCAACAGCCGACTCGAGAACCTACTGGCGTGGCTGGCTGCCGCAAAACCCGATGTCGTCTGCCTGCAGGAGCTGAAGGCGCGCGACACCCAGTTTCCGCGCTCTGCTCTTGCCGCGGCCGGCTATGGCGCGGTGTGGAAGGGCGAGGCGACCTGGAACGGCGTCGCGATCCTGGCGCGGGGGTCGGAACCGGTGCTGACTCGCGATGTCCTGCCCGGTGATGATGCCGACAGACAGAGCCGCTACATCGAGGCGGCGGTGAATGGCATCATCATCGCTTGCCTCTATGCGCCGAACGGCAATCCGCAGCCCGGCCCGAAATTCGCCTACAAGCTGGCCTGGCACGCGCGACTGGAGGCGCATGCCGAACAGTTGCTCGACACCGGCCTGCCAGTGGTGCTGGCTGGCGACTACAACATCGTGCCCGAGCCGCGCGACATCTACGCCACCCACTCCTATGACGACAACGCGCTGGTGCAGCCGGAGAGCCGGGCTTCGTTCGCCGCGTTGCTCGAGCAGGGCTGGACGGACGCCCTGCGCAAGAAACACCCGAAGGAGACGCTCTACACCTTCTGGGACTATCGCCGGAACCGCTGGCCGCGCGATGCGGGCTTGAGGCTTGACCACATCCTGCTGTCGAAGAAACTGGCGCGGCGCCTGACGGCTGCCGGCATCGACCGCGACGTGCGCGGTGAGGATGGCGCCAGCGACCACGCGCCGGTGTGGGTGGAATTGAAGTAGGCGATTGGGTCCAAGCCTGTTGCGGCGGTGTCCTCTTACCGGGGGCCGGCGTCCAATCTGGTGACGACGAAGGCGTTGGCCGGCGGCTGAGGCGGCAACGAATGTCTCGTGAGACCTGTCGCGCAACTGTGTTGCCCCGGCACCGCCGGCGCAAGACTTCGCGGATCGGACGAGAGCGCCAAGCGCCTGCCGTGGTCGACGCGGACGGGGGGGCGCATTGTTGGGATGCTGGGGCGCCCGCGTCAACCAGGGCGGCTCGTACCGCCGCATTAGCAGCATTGCATATTGCACGGCGGCCGAAACTTCCGCGAAAGCGGAATAGGCGGAGCTAAAGCGCGGATTCAGTGCCCAAATCCAGGCGCGCCTGAAGAACAGTCCGGCGTCGAGGCAGCGCGGTTGCGAGGGACGGGAAGGTGCTCGCGCTGCTTTGTGCCGCCTGGAGGAAAAATGACAAGCAGAAGAAAAAGTGGCCCGGCGGCCAGGTGCAAAGGGAGGCACGCCGGGCCCAGCCGACTTCTGGCGGTCGCCGGCCGACCTCTATATTCGCTGTCTCTAATATTAATGCAAGCCATGTCAGACCGGTGGAAAAGGCGGTCGAGCGTCAGAAGTCAATTGCACCGGCTGCGATCGACATCAGTGTGACGATCAGTGCGCTCCAGGCCGCCATTGCCAAGGTTCTTCCTGGGATGCGCCCTGGGTGTGCAAGCGGCGCCCGATGTTCCCTTGTCCGGGCTTGAAACGGTCACATCAGGCTTCTGCGTTTTCCTGTAGGACGAAGGTCTTGGCTGCCGGACGCAAAGGTCCAAGGGGGCCTGTTCGGTTCCGGCAATGTGCATTGGACGTTCTATTATTTTAGTCAAAACTGATATGATGGCTGGGCTAAAAACTTAGCCGGACAAGGGTCTTTCGCCAATAATTCGGGCATGGAAAGTGTGGTTTTGGCAAGATGCCTCTCATGAGGCTGGAAGACGCCTTGAGCTATCTCCGAGGCATCGGGATGCGCTTGTGGAGCCGACCGATCGGCTGAGTGGCGGCGCCGCCCAATCCGCTGCTCGATGGTCGGCCATCGGCCTGCGGTGCCTCATCTTCGATGCTCCGTTCACCGCGCATTCCACCTTGAAATGACTGGAGGCGAAACTCGGGGATGCCGACAAACAACAAGCTGATTCGCATTAATATCCGCCTCGGATACGCAATTTATCCACCAAGATTGAGAGCTATTCTGAGCCAATTACGAGCATCGTTCCAACAGCCATTGAATATTCTGGCCAACGTCATGATGCCTTCAATTCTGGAATTTGGAATGGAACCCCTGGCCCGCGGTGGAGTTTCCATCCAGGGCGGAGTTTCAGTTACCAATAGGAGATGGTCATGAGACTTTATCTTTCGAGCGCAGCGGCCGCAGTCGTCCTGATGGGCGGCATCGGTGCGGCGCTGGCGGAAAATGTCGTCATCGTCCAGCCGCAGCAGGAGACGGTCGTTCGCGAATACATCAAGAGGGAGCCGCTTGCGTCGGTGAACCTTCTGGGCGTCGAGCTCAAGCTCGGCTCGTCGGTGCCGGACACGGTCGAACTGCGTGAGGTACCCGACGTCAGATATCGCGTCGCCGTGATCAACCACCAGACGGTTCTGGTCGATCCCGAGACACGTCAAATCGTCGAGGTCCTGCGCTGAATGATGGTGCCGACAAAAGGTTGTCCGAGTCGCCTTGCCTTGGGAAAAGTCCGCCGCGACCTGGCAGTCGTGGCGGGCTCTGTTTCTGAGACCGGCCTTGCCTGACGGCCAATCTGTCCAGAGGTGGGGTGAAGCCGCCATCCTCCCCCATTGGGTCCCATTGGGGGAGAGAGATCGGCCCGTTGTCAGCCCAGCTTATTCCGCCGCCAGCCTGTCCTGCGTCTTCGTCTCGAAGTCGCTGGCGTCGTGGCGCTCGTGCAACTGCAGGGCCGGCTCGCCGAAGGCGCGGTTGACCATGCGGCCGCGCTTGACCGCCGGGCGTGTGTCGATCGCCTGGGCCCAGCGCTGCACATGCTTGTACTCGTGCACGGACAGGAACTCGGCGGAATCGTTGTACATGCGGCCAAGCGCCAACCCGCCATACCAGGGCCACACCGCCATGTCGGCGATAGAGTAGTCCTTGCCGCCGAGATATTCCGTCTCTGCCAGCCGGCGGTCGAGCACATCCATCTGGCGCTTCACCTCCATCGAGAAGCGGTCGATGGCGTATTCGAACTTTTCCGGTGCATAGGCATAGAAATGGCCGAAGCCGCCGCCCAGATACGGCGCCGAGCCCATCTGCCAGAACAGCCAGGACAGCACCTCGGCGCGGGCCGGCTGCTCGCTGGGAAGGAATTCGCCGAATTTTTCGGCGAGATAGACCAGGATCGAACCGGATTCGAAGACGCGCACCGGCGTCTTGCCGCTGCGGTCCATCAAGGCGGGAATCTTGGAGTTGGGGTTGATCTCGACGAAGCCGCTGCCGAACTGGTCGCCGTCGTTGATCCTGATCAGCCAGGCGTCATATTCAGCGCCCTTGTGGCCGCGCGCCAGAAGCTCCTCCAGCATGACCGTCACCTTGACGCCGTTCGGCGTCGCCAGCGAATAGAGCTGCAGCGGATGCCTGCCGACGGGCAGTTCCTTGTCATGCGTGGGGCCGGCGATCGGCCGGTTGATGCTGGCAAAGGCGCCGCCGCTGGGCTTGTTCCAGGTCCATACTTTCGGCGGGGTGTATTCGGTCATCTCGTGGCCTCGTGTTCGGGTGGCGAGTGGAAAGATTGCAGGTCCATGTAAAGCTAGGGCTGCGGATGGGGAAGTTCAACTTGCGTTGAACTATTGTTTTATGACGCCGCACCGAGCTTCTCCTGCGTAAGGGATGAGGTCAGCACTACACCCCTTGCACCGTCTCCCGTGCGGCATAGGTATAGGGAATAACGCCACGCCAGAGCATTGCATCGCAGGACAAAAGCATGACCATCAATCCCAATCCGCGCTCGGTCGTTGCCCTGCGGGCCACCGTTCCCGAAGACGCCTTTACGGCCGGGGCCCTCGGCACGCTCAGGGAAGGCAGCGGCGTCGTCATTCGCAATGACGGGCTCGTGTTGACCATCGGCTATCTCATCACCGAGGCGGACGAAGTCTGGCTGACCACCCATGACGGCCGCGTCGTTCCCGCTCATGCGCTGGCCTATGACCAGGAATCTGGGTTCGGCCTGGTGCAGGCACTGGCACCACTCAGCCTGCCGGCGGTGGCGCTGGGCGATGCCGGCAAGGCGAAGGTCGGAGACGCCGTCGTGCTGACGGACGGCATCGGTCAGTCGGTGCAGGCAAGGATCGTCACCAAGCAGGAATTCGCCGGCTATTGGGAGTATCTGCTTGACGAGGCGATCTTTATTGCGCCGGCGCACCCGTCCTGGGGAGGGGCAGGGCTGTTCGGCTCCGACGGTTCGCTGCTCGGCATCGGTTCGCTGCGCCTGCAGATGAGCCGCAACGGCGAGGTCGCCGACATCAACATGGTCGTGCCGATCGATCTGTTGCCGCCGATTCTCGACGATCTGCTGACGCGCGGCCAGGTGGCCAAGCCGCCGCGCCCGTGGCTCGGCGCGTTGTCGGCCGAAAGCGACGGCAGAGTGGTGGTGATGAGCGTGACCGAAGGCGGACCGGCGGCCAAGGCCGGCCTGCGCGAGGGCGACATCATCTCCGACATTCGCGACGGCGCGGTCGACGGGCTGGCCGATTTCTACCGCAAACTGTGGGAGAGCGGCTCGGCGGGCGCCGAGATCCCGATGCGGGTGCTGCGTGACGGCCGCGAAACCTGGCTGCGCGTCAAGTCGGCCGATCGTGGCAGTTTTCTGAAAAAGCCGCAGTTGCAGTAGGCGCTTCGCAAAGATGTTCAGGGACAGAGGGGGACGCGAAGGAACGCCGTACGCGCCCCGACAAGTTTGCTGACGGAAACTGACAGCAATTCATGCCACAATGCTGGCCAATGACGATAGGCGCGATGCTGGAGGCGCGACGACAGTGAAAGCGATGGCGCGGACGGCACCGAACGGGCAGGCTGGCTGATGGCGCCGGTGAAGGTCGATCCCGACAAGGTCCGGGAGTTTCCGGATCCGGAAAGCTTCTATGCCTGGCTCGACAAGCATCATGCCACCGAAACCGAAGTGTGGATCAAGATGCACAAGGTGGGATCGGGATTGAAGTCGATCACGCCCAAGGAAGCCATCGACGTCGTTTTGTGCTTCGGCTGGATCGACGCGGTGCGCAAGGGGCTGGATGAGAAGAGCTTCCTGCAGCGCTACACGCCGCGCGGCAGGAAGAGCATCTGGAGCAAGATCAACATCGACAATGTCGCGCGGCTGGTCGCGGAGGGCCGCATGACCGAGCATGGGCTGAGGCAGGTCGAGGCGGCCAAGGCCGACGGGCGCTGGGCGCGCGCCTATGGCAGCGGCAAGGAGATGAAAATCCCCGATGATCTGCAAGCGGCGATCGACGCCGAACCGGCAGCAAAGGAGATGCTTGAAAAACTCAGTGCGCAGAACCGCTTCGCGCTCGCCTTCCGCACCCACAACATGAAGACCGAGGCCGGCCGCAAGAAGAAGATCGAGACGTTTGTGGCGATGCTGAAGCGCGGCGAGACGATCTATCCGCAGCGGAAGTGAGCCCCTCAGGCGCCCGAGTGCGGATCGATGCCGTATGGATGCACGGGATAGCCAGGACCGATGGCGTCGCGCACGCGGCGGGTCCATGCGACGAAGGCCGGATAGTATCACCAAGTTCGTTAGTATCGCGATAGGTGTAAACGCTTCGGCGTAGATCGATGGATTGAGACGCCGGCGGGACAGCGCCCCCCTCTGGCCTGCCGGCCATCTCCCCACGAGGGGGGAGATCGGCTGTATGCGGCGCTTGCGCCTCTTCCTTTGCGGCCATCATTCGCGTAAGGCGCCGGGCAAATCCTTTCATCGCAGGCATAGTCCGGAAACCGCATGATCAGACTTGAAAGCATCAGCAAGCAGAACGGCCGTCAGCTCGTCTTCATCGAGGCGTCGGCGGCCCTGCAGAAGGGCGAGAAGGTCGGCCTGGTCGGCCCCAACGGCGCCGGCAAGACGACGCTGTTTCGCATGATTACCGGGCAGGAGCAGCCCGACGAGGGGCAGGTGCAGGTCGATCGAGGAGTCACCATCGGCTATTTCAGCCAGGATGTCGGCGACATGGCGGGCCACAGCGCTGTCGCCGAAGTGATGAACGGGGCAGGGCCGGTGAGCGAAGTCGCGGCAGAAATGGCCGCGCTCGAGGCGGCCATGGCCGATCCCGACCAGGCCGACCAGATGGACGAGATCATCGAAAAATATGGCGAGGCGCAGCATCGTTTCGAGGAACTCGACGGCTATGCGCTGGACGGCCGCGCGCGGGAAGTGCTCGATGGTCTCGGCTTTTCCCAGGAGATGATGGACGGCGATGTCGGCAAGCTGTCGGGCGGCTGGAAGATGCGCGTGGCGCTGGCCCGCATTCTTCTGATGCGCCCCGACGCCATGCTGCTCGACGAACCGAGCAACCATCTCGACCTGGAGAGCCTGATCTGGCTGGAATCCTTCCTGAAGAACTATGACGGCGCGCTCTTGATGACCTCGCACGACCGCGAGTTCATGAACCGCATCGTCAACAAGGTGGTGGAGATCGACGGCGGCTCGCTGACCGCCTATTCCGGCAATTACGAATTCTACCAGCAGCAGCGGGCGATCGCCGACAAGCAGCAGCAGGCGCAGTTCGAGCGCCAGCAGGCGATGCTGGCCAAGGAGATCGCCTTCATCGAGCGCTTCAAGGCGCGCGCCTCGCATGCCGCGCAGGTGCAAAGCCGGGTGAAGAAGCTGGACAAGATCGACCGCGTCGAGCCGCCCAAGCGCCGCCAGACCGTGTCCTTCGATTTTCTGCCGGCGCCGCGCTGCGGCGAGGACGTGGTCACGCTGAAGAACGTCCATAAGGGTTACGGAAGCCGAACCATCTATGAGGGGCTCGACTTTCAGGTCCGCCGCCGCGAGCGCTGGTGCATCATGGGCGTCAATGGCGCCGGCAAGTCGACGCTGCTGAAGCTGGTCGCTGGTGCTTCCGAGCCCGACAACGGCACGGTCGCGCGGGGGCCCAGTGTAAAAATGGGCTATTTCGCCCAGCATGCGATGGAAGTGCTGGAAGGCGAGCGCACCGTGTTCCAGACGCTGGAGGACGCGTTCCCGCAGGCCGGCCAGGCGCCGCTGCGGGCGCTCGCCGGCTGTTTCGGCTTTCCCGGCGACGAGATCGAGAAGAAGTGCCGCGTGCTGTCAGGCGGCGAAAAGGCGCGGCTGGTGATGGCTCTGATGCTGTTCGATCCGCCCAACCTTCTGGTGCTGGACGAGCCGACCAACCATCTCGACATCGCCACCAAGGAGATGCTGATCACGGCGCTCTCGCAATACGAAGGCACCATGCTGTTCGTCTCGCATGACCGGCACTTTCTGGCAGCACTTTCCAACCGCGTGCTGGAGCTGACTCCTGAAGGCATCCACACCTATGGCGGCGGCTATACGGAATATGTCGAGAGGACGGGGCAGGAGGCTCCTGGGCTGCGAGGCTAGGGCGACAGCGGCTATTTGTGGAAGGAAACGCTCTGTGTACTCTTCACGATGCTTAGGAAAGGCTCCGGCATGAGAATCGCAATGTCCGTCGCATTGGCCGCGACCATGGCGGGATGTGCGACCTCTCCGGTCGACTATGGAGCGTCGCTTTCGCAGCAAGACCAGAAATGGGCATCGCCCGAATGCCAGCAAGCCCGCACGGCGGCGTCGGACTACGAGGTTCGCGAGAAAGAGCATCCGGGATGGGGCTTCGGCGTTTTGCTGGGCCCGTATTCAATGGGGCTCGTTGCAGCCATCAAGGAGCATGAGCAGAAGCAACGAAAGCTGTTTGCCCGCGGGGTGCACCTGCAATGCTCGAGCCTCCCGCTGCCGAAGGAGTTGCAGGGCGATCTGAACCCCGCGAGTGCTCAGACAAAATATCCGTAGCCACGACCGACAGGCCAGGTCCTGGTCGTCGACGACAGCGAGGCGATTGTCCGATTATCCCCCGGCAAGACGCGGCAGCAGGAAAATTTCGGAGCCTTGGGGCAATTCCTTCGACCACGTATCCCGATAGATCGTCCCGTCGATCGCAACCGCGATGCCTTTGTCGATCAAGGGCTCGAGGCCGGGATACTGTTCAGCCAGCTTCCTGAACAGCTCCCTTATATCCTTGGCCTCGATCTCGACCTTGCTCTTGCCTCCGGCGACAGCACCTAGCGATCCCCAGAGCGTCACTTCGACCATCAGCCTGCCCGTTCCTCCAGCGCCGCCAGAATGCGCGGCGGCGACATCGGGATATGCGTCATCCGCACCCCGACCGCATTCGATACCGCATTGGCGATCGCAGCCAGCGGCGGCACGATCGAGGTCTCGCCGACACCGCGCACCCCGTATGGGTGGTTGGGGTTGGGGATTTCGAGGATCTGCGTGTCGATCATCGGCAGGTCCGAGCAGACCGGGATGCGATAGTCGAGGAAGCCGGGGTTCTGGAGCCGCCCGTCCTTGCCGTAGATATACTCCTCGTTGAGCGCCCAGCCGATGCCTTGCGCGGCACCGCCCTGATACTGTCCCTCGACATAGGTCGGGTGCACCGCCTTGCCGGCATCTTGCACGACCGTGTAGCGCAGAACCCGTGTAGCGCCGGTCTCTGGATCGACTTCGATATCGCAGATATGGGTGGCGAACGAGACGCCCGCGCCGTCGGCGACGAGCTCGCTGTGGCCGGCGATCGGTCCGCCGGTCTTGCCCGACTCCACCGCGATCTCCTTCAGCGACAGCTTGCCGAGATTGCCATGCTTCTCGCCCTTGGCAATCGCGTGGCCCTTTTCCCAGACCACGTCGTCGACGGAAATATCCCACATCTGCGCGGCGCGTTCCCGCAGGATCTTGATTGCATTGCGGGCGGCCGAGATCGTCGCCATGGAGGACGAGAAGGTGCCGCGGCTGCCATCGGTCATGTCGTTATAACCGAGGCTGGACGTATCGGCGACGATCGCCTTGACTTGACTATAGTCGATGCCGAGCTCTTCTGCCGCGACCAGCGACAGCGACGCGCGAGAACCACCCACATCGACCGTTCCGACGGCGAGCGATACCGAGCCGTCCATGCCGATGTTGAGGTCGGTGCAGGTCTGGCCGCCGAAGTTGAACCAGAAGCCGCAAGCCATGCCGCGGCCCTGGTTCCTGCCCAGCGGCGCTTTCATGTGCGGATGGCTCTTCACCGCCTCGAGCGTCGGGCCGATGCCGATCGGGCCGTAGACCGGGCCATAAGAGGATCTCGTGCCTTCCTGGGCGGCATTCCTGATCCGGAACTCGACCGGGTCCATGCCGACCTCCTTGGCCAGCTCGTCGATCGCGCTTTCCACCGCAAATGCCGCCATGGGCGCCGACGGCGCGCGATAGGCTGCGGTCTTCGGCCGGTTGACCAGCACCTCGTAGCCGACCGTGTTGACGTTCTCCAGCTTGTAGCAAGCAAACGCGGTCATGGCACCGATCTCGGCCCACATGCCCGAATAGGGTCCGCAGGAATAGCGCAGTGTCGCCTCGGCGGCAGTGATCGTGCCATCCTTGCGGGCGCCGATCTTGACGTCGATCGAGGTGGCGCTGGTCGGACCCGAGGCGCGGAACACCTCGTCGCGGGTCATCACCAGCTTGACCGGGCGGCCGGCCTTGCGCGACAGCGCCAGCGCGACCGGCTCGGCCCAGACATGGGTCTTGCCGCCGAAGCCGCCGCCGATCTCCGAGGAGGTGACGCGCAGCTTGGAAGCTTCCATGCCAAGGAGCTGCGCGCAGTGCTGGCGGTAGACGAAATGGCCTTGCGTGCAAACCCAAAGATCTGCAGTGCCGTCGGAGCTGACGCTCGCCACACAGGCATGCGGCTCGATATAGCCCTGGTGCGTCTGCTCGGTCTTGAACGAGCGCTCGACGATGAAATCGGCGTGGCCGAACCCTTGATGGACATCGCCGTGGCCAAACTGGCTTCGCTTGGCGACGTTGGACGGCTTTACCGGCTTTTCCTCCAGGCCCTCGGTGAAGATGGCGTCGTTGATGAGGGGAGCGGAGTGCTTCATCGCCTCGTCGACATCGGTGACATGCGGCAAAAGCTCGTAGTCGATCTCGATCAGCTTCAGCGCCTGCCTGGCAGTACGGGCGTCCACGGCCGCGACCGCGGCCACCGCATGGCCGTCATAGAGCGCCTTCTTGCGCGCCATGCAGTTGTCGAGGATGTCGTACATGCCGGCATCGCCATTGGTGAGATCCGGCAGATCGGCCGCGGTGATCACCGCCTTCACGCCGGGAAGCTTCTCTGCCTTCGACGTGTCGATCTTCCTGATCGTGGCGTGGGCATGCGGGCTCCTGAGGACGCGGCCGACCAACTGGCCAGCCATGTTGAAGTCCGCACCGTAGCGGGCGCGACCCGTCACCTTGTCGACGCCATCGGGACGGATGGGGCGTGTGCCGACAGAGGTAAAATTGCGACCGGAGTAACGCGGATCGAAATTCATGGTCAGGCTCCCTTCATCACGCTGGCGGCGTCCTGGACGGCGCGCACGATCTTGTCGTAGCCGGTGCAGCGGCACAGGTTCCCGGCGAGGCCGAAGCGGATTTCCTCCTCGGTCGGGTCGGGGTTCTTGGCCAGAAGGTCCTTCGCCGCAATCAGGAAGCCCGGCGTGCAGATGCCGCATTGGAGTGCTGCGTGCTCGAGGAACTTCTGCTGCAGCGGATGCAGTTTGTCGCCATGCGCCATCCCCTCGATGGTCTCGACCCGCCGGCCTTCAGCCTCCGCGCCGAGCACCAGGCATGAACACACCAGCCTGTTGTCGAGGATGATGCTGCAGGCGCCGCAGTCGCCGGTGCCGCAGCCTTCCTTGGCGCCCGTCAGCCCAAGGCGATCGCGCAGGACGTCGAGCAGCGTCTCGTCTGGTTGGCAAAGGTACTCGACGCTGTCGCCGTTGATTGTCGTTGAGACTGCAACTCCAGCCATCATTTGCCTCCTGCACGTGCGTAGGCGGTCGTGGCGGCCCGCTTGGCCAGCACGCCCGCAACTTTTCTTCTGAATTCGATGGTGCCGCGCTTGTCGTCGATCGGACGGCAGGCGCCCGAGCAGACCTTGGCGAGCCGCTCCAGCGTCGCTTCGTCCAGCTTGGAGCCGATGAGGACTTCTGCGGCCTCATCGACCAGAAGCACGGTCGCCGCCACGGCGCCCAGCGCAACGCGGGCCGATTTGACGACACCGTGCTCGTCGAGCGTCAAATTCACGCCGGCACTGACCACCGCGATATCCATCTCCGTGCGTGGAATGAAACGCAGATACGCATCGCCCGAATGCGGCGCGCGCTTGTCGAGCAGGATCGCCTCGATGATCTCGCCTTTGGCCAGGGACGTCTTGCCCGGCCCGGTCGGCACGCTCTGCACGGGAATCGTGCGCCTGCCCGCCGGCCCGACGACCGATGCCCTGGCACCCGCCGCAACCAGCGCTGGCACGCTGTCGGCAGCCGGCGAGGCGTTGCAGAGATTGCCTGATATCGTGCAGCGTCCCTGTACCTGTTTCGAGCCGATCAGCTTGGCCGCTTCGACAACGCCGGGCCATGCCTTCTTCAGGGCAGCGCTCTCTCCCAGGACGGCGCATGGGACTGCGGCACCGATGCTGAAGCCTTCAGCCGTTTCGCGGATCTCGCTCAGGCCGTCGATCGCCTTGATGTCGACGATCAGGTCGGGTTCGACAAAACCGCCCTTCATCCTGACCAGGAGGTCGCTGCCTCCAGCGAGGATGGCGGCCGTGCCTGCCGAACCGGCCAATTGGCCAACGGCATCTTCGATTGAAAGCGGACGTATGTAGCGCATCGTCTCCCCTTGGTTATCGCAATCTCAGCGACCGTTATAAACGGTCTCCTCATAATGGCTATCCGGTTCCTCATCTGCGGCGATTGGGCCAGAGGGCGCAAATAGACCGAACTGGCGTGCGGCCTGGGTGGCCGGAACCGGCTTTGAGGTGATTTTCGGGAAACTTCGGCTATGGATCAAGTGCGCTCTTTGGACCCGGAACGGCCTGTATCAGCCGGTCGATGCGGCAGTGTTAACCGCCAATTGCGCGTCAAAGGCACGTTTGTAGGTCGGACGATCGGTTTAACCTGCGCAGTCCCGTCAGAGGGTCGCCGGCGCTGAATGTGCCATCGTCGGCGCCGCACGGAATTTCGAAGTTCGAACTGGCTGAATGCGTCCTTTGGATTCTAGCGCAGCAGCCCTTCCGCTTCGAACGTGTCCCAGCCTTCCAGCTTTGGCCGTGAAGCATCATCCTTTCCCGAGTTTCTGGTACCGCGGGCCTTGCCCTTCCGTTTTCCTGCTCGCGTCAGAGCGGCCTTGCCGGCCCCGCGCCGCCTGTTCTCGGAGGCTTCTCGCGCATCGTCCTCCCTCCAGGCCGCCGCCAGGTCACGATCGAGAATGTCCTCGATGTGCCGTAAATCGAAGACATGGAAGGTGACGGCGTTGGATCGCCCGCGCATCTTGACGGTGCGCGTGCCGACGCTTTTCAGGCGGCCATCCCTAAGCCACTTGTGACGTTCGCGGGAGGAGATTGTGAGAATGTCTTCAGCCTCCCGCGGAAGCACGGGCAGTGCTTCTATCCCTTCCAGGGTCCTGGAGATGATTGCCGAGGCGGCATCGAACGCATCCGTGTCGGTTTGCACCATACGCAACACAATGCGGCGCGTCTCAGCCTTGACAAACGTCCTCACCACCCACGGCAGACGGGCTCGAGTTTCACGTTCGATCCCTTTCAAGCGTAGGGATGAGCCAAGCGTTGCCGATGGCGGCAGCGTCCACTCGGCAACCAATGACGGGCCGGTACCTCGCTCGGATGTCCGATCAGGGGCGGTGAAGATTGCCGTGACGATGCCAGTCATCAACCTTCGAAAGGAACCGTGCTGCTTGTCTGCAGAGTCCATGTCTCATTTTCGCTCACCAAGGGTTCGTGGAACGACTGTTCGCACAGAAAACAACCGAAATCATGGTCAACAGTTCCCTGAGATCGCGGAGTCGAAGGCCGGTTCGGTTTCGTCGGCAGATTCAACCGCTGTACGGGTTCGATCGCGAGGCGGCTTGGACAGCGTTGTCGAGGATGCGCCATCGCTGACCCATGCCACCGGGTAATGACCGTCACCCTGTGGCCAGCCATTTGCGAGACTGGGCGAAGGTCTTGAACGCCTTGGCCTCCATCGGGCGGCCGAAGAAATAGCCCTGCAGGATATCGCAGCCGAGCTCTTTCAGGATGCGCGCGTGCTCCATCGTCTCGACGCCTTCGGCAACCACTTCGATGCCGAGCGATTTGCCGATCTCGATGATCGACGCCACCAGGTGCCGCTGCGCCGTCGAGCCGGTGATGGGTGTGATCAGCTGGCGATCGATCTTGAGGCGGCGCGGCTGCAACTTGAGCAGCGATACGATCGAGGCATGGCCGGTGCCGAAATCGTCGATCTCGATGTCGATGCCGAGATCCTTGATGTGTTCGATGTTCCAGGTGACCAGATCATCGTTCTCGTCGAGGAAGATGGATTCCACCAGCTCGAACGATACGGTTCCGGGCTTGATGGCGAGCGTGCGTAGGCCCTCGATCAGGTCCTTGTCCTCCAGGCGCGTGGCCGAGACGTTGACCGACACACGCGGGATATTGAGATGGCTGCGCGACCAACGCTCGAAATTCTCCAGTGCGTGCTTGAGGACGATGCGGTCGATCAGCGCCACGACATTGAGCTCTTCAGCCACCTTCAGATAGGCGTCGGGGGCCAGGATGCCGCGTCGCGGGTGCTTCCAGCGCGACAACGCCTCGACGCCGACGATCTCGAGCGACTTGGCGTCGAACTGCGGCTGGTAGTAGGCGATGAATTCGTTACGCTCCAGTCCGCTCAGGATCTCATCGGCGGTCTGCTTGGTCCGCACGATTTCGCTCTGCAACTCCTCGTTGAAGAACTCATGGCGGTTGCGGCCACGGCTTTTTGCCCGGTAAAGCGCGAGATCGGCGTTGACGAGCAACTGCTTCGTATCGACACCGCTGTCGGCGGCAATGCCGATGCTGACCCCGAAGCGGCAAGGATGGCCCTGATAATCGACGGGCTGGCGCATCTCCTCGATGATGCGGTCGGCGAGCGCCGAGAGCTCGTCGTCGTCGCGCCCATAGGTCACGACGACGAACTCGTCGCCGCCGATGCGCGCAACGAAATCGGCGGAGCCGGCATTTGCCTTGATGACCTTCGAGGCCTGCACCAGCATGGCATCGCCGGCTGCGTGGCCGAGCGTGTCGTTGATCTGCTTGAAGCGGTCGAGGTCCAGATGCAGCATCGCTGTGCGGTGGTCGGATTCACCGGTATCGGCCAGCATCTCGTCGAGATAGCGGCGATTGGGCAGGCCGGTGAGCGAATCGTGCAGCGCCACATGCTCGATGCGTGCCTTGGCCAGCTCCAGCTCGTCGTTCTTGGATTCCGACAGCTGGCGCTCGCGAATGAGGGTCTCGGTGAGCAGCACGTCGCTGGTCACGTCCCATTCGGCGCCGATCATCTTGGGCGTGCCGCCAACGCCTTGGGAGTAGCTTGCGCGCGTGCGCACATGGCGGACGGTGCCATCGGGGCGCAGCAGCCGGTATTGCGAGGAGTAGAGGCCTTTTTTCGCCGCAGCCGAATCGAAATCCCGCTTTGCCCGCTCGATATCTTCGGGATGGATGGCCTGTGCCCAGTCTGTATAGCCGCGCGACCCTCCGTCGGCGGACTTGCCATAGATCTCGTTCACACGATCGTCCCACACCAGCTCGTTGGTGGTGAGGTCGTGCTCCCACACGCCGATGCCCGAGGCTTCCAGCGCCAGTTCCAGGCGACCGGACAGGCGCCTCAGCTCGGCGTCGTTTTTCTGCCTTTCGCCGAACAGCCGTCCGGCAATGAGGATCGGCAACACCACCAGCGCGCCGGCGAGCAACATCAGCGATCGCAAGGTCCACTCGTTCTTCGGAGCTGCCGGCCAGCCACCCTTGGGGATAGCCGAAATTCGCCACGAACCTGAAGGCAGTTGCACATCGGCAGACACGGGGTTGCCGGCGACGACATTGTCGCCACCGAAGAATCGCTCGCCGCCGCCGCCCAGTGCATCCTTGCCGATGAGCGCGACGTCGATGTCGAGATCCGCGTCGGTCAGTCCGCTAGCAGCGTAGAGCCGGTCGACATCGACCACTGCCGACACGATGCCCCAGAAGCGGGTGCCGCCGCCCGCAGTCGGAACAAAGACCGGGATGCGGCCGATGAAGGCGTTCCCGCCCTGCGCAAGTCTGACCGGGCCGGCGAGCACAAGCACGCGCTGGTCGCGCGCCCGCAGCGCCGCCATGCGTTGCGCCTCGTTCTTGCGGTAATCGAGGCCGATCGCCTTCTCGTTGCCTTCCATCGGATACATCAGCGAGATGACGAGGTCGGGCGCGCCGGCGATGTTATGCAACTGCGATTTCTGCTCGAACAGGTTGCGCGCAAGCGAGGCAAATCTCTGCTGGCCCATATAGGGCTCCGTAACGATGGTCGAGACGAGCCCCTGAACAAGCTGAAGATTGCCGTTTATGTTGCCTTCGAGCTTGGCGCGGATGATGCTGACCTTGGCCAATACATCGGCGCGCGCCAGCTGATCGGAAACCCTTCTGTTCTGCTGGTCGGCAACGACGGCGCAGACCAGGAGCACGACAAAAGCGATCGCCGCCGGCAGGTTGACGGACGAAAAAATGGCCCGTCTTACGTGGCCTAGACTGAATGCCGTTGTGGCCAATCGACCCGAACACCCTTCCTGAACAACAGCCCCCGAACTGATCCTAGTAGCAAACGCTTAAATTTGCCCTTCCAGGTTGGCGGCAAATTTCAGCATCAACAGCGTGCGCCGGCATTGGGGTCGCTGGCTGAACTTGTGCCTATGGCGGCGCGATTACATGTCGCCGCTGGCCGGACTTTCGAGACTGGATTGGTCGCGAAAGCCGCTCGCAACAGCCAGTCCGATCTGGTCGGCGGCCAGCTGCAAAAGCTGCACGCGTGAGGCAACCTCCAATTTGCGATAGATGTTGTTCATATGGATTTTCAGTGTGCCTTTGGAGATACCGATATCGATCGCGATGCGTTCGTACGGCTTGTCCGCGGCAACCAGTCGGGTGATCTCCATCTCCCGCCTGGTCAGCCGCGACGACAGTTTCTGCCATTTGACCCGACGGGATGCTTCGTTGTGCAGGGCCTTGCCGACAATCTCGGCCGGCAACCAGCGGCCGCCCCCGGCAACCTCGTGGATACATCTGAGCAGCGCCTCGACGGCGGTCTCCTTGAACACGATTCCGGCAACGCCAACCGCAACCGCGTCGTAGAGCTGCGCTTGCGAGGCACCGACCGTCAAAAGCACGCAAAGCGTGGCAAGGCCCTGCCTGCCGATTTCGGCGGCGATATCGAGACCGCTCAGTCCCGGCATGCTGATGTCGAGCACGGCGATATCAGGCACGTCGCGCCGGATCATGGCCATGGCGACGGTGCCGTCCTGCGCCGAACCGACCACCCGGAAACCGGGATCGCGGGCAATCAGGTCGGTCAGGCCGTGCAGCAGCAGCGGGTGGTCGTCCGCGATGAAAACCGTGGTGACCATGTTCAGCTCGCCAGCAGCCGGCCTTTGGTGTCACGGCCCCATGGTGCAACGCTGCCACCGATGGATGGCGGCCAAAGCGCTTGTTCGGTCATGCTTCTTCCCCCTTTGCGTGTCTTTACGACTCGCGAGTGACTGCTTCTTGACGGAAGCGAACGCCGACACGGCTCGCATCCCCCAAAGCGTGAGGCCATGCTGACAGAAGCGGCGCGACTGTGCAAAACATTAGCAACTGCTTAGTTAATTCTGACGCGGCACTTTCAGCAAGATGTGCAACGGCGGACTGAAAGAAGACGCTACTCCGGGATGCCGATGTTGGTCTTCATCTTAAAAAGACCCATGGGCATCGTCAGGAAATTTTTGTAATTCCTATTATGAAACCCAAATATGAAAACTAATTCAACCAAAATCGCGATGTTATTGTTGTTATCGCGAAGAACTTTTCCGTAATTAACTTTACCCTCTTCCTATAACCTGGGTTATATAGACGAACGCATTGCGACCTGCGAGATATGGTTTAGGGAATATTAACGTCCAGGTGATCGCTAGGGTCGTTTGGGGGTTTTGGGGTTTTGGGGTGAGTGTAGCTGTCAGTCCGACGGTGGGCCAGTTCCGCCATGCGGGAATAGCTGTGTCTGGTGAACGGGAGGCGGTCTCCCCGCCGGTCCTTTCGCTGTCAAAATCTCCATTCAAAGCCGCTTTTGTCACGAACGACTGCTCGCCAGCGAGGCCGCGTTCAGCGGACAGCAAGACGCCGGGCGACGTAACAGGTTTGGGTAGTCAGCCGCCTTGCGCGGCCAGCAGCAGAACGCGCCTGACGGCGCAGGGGGAATTGAGAACATGACCGACACTGTGATTGATCTGTCCGGCGGAACCACCTCCGCGACATTGACCGACGGCACCATTCTTACCGCCTCACCACAAGGCGATGCCGGTACAGGCAACTATGACACGTTCCTTGTGCTTGGCGCACAGGACACGGAAAGTGGCTTCAACACCGATGGCTCTCCGCTGCCGCTGGATGACAAGCAGCAGGAGCATACGAACGCACTTCTGCTGAGCAGCATGCAGGTGGTGACCGTAGGCGGCCACGATTATTACGTGTTCAAGCTCGACGCCAACGAGCCGAACAGCGCGACGGGGTCGCTACTGTCCCTTGACTCGTTGAAGATCTATTCGGCGACGGATCCAAATATCACCGACCTATCGGTGCTTCAGAGCCAGCCGCCGCTCTATGACATGGACGGGAACGGCAATGTGACCGTTCAGTTGAATGCCGGCAAGGACGCGCCGGCAGGCAGCGGACAGGGTGATCTGTTCGTCTATATCCCAACCAGTTTCTTCACCGGCGCCGATAACTACATCTATCTGTATTCGGCCTTCGGCACTCCCAGTGGTTCGGACGGTGGTTTTGAGGAGTGGGGGGTTATCACCGGCGACAACCAGGCGCCAACGATTGCTATCGAAAAAACGGCCGATCCGACCTCGATCAATGAGGGTGTGGCCACCCAGATCACCTACACCTATGCGGTGACGAACACGAGCCTGGCCGGACCGGCCGACCCGCTGACGCTGACTTCGCTGGTCGACGACAATGCCACGCCGGGAAATCCGGGCGACGACATCGACCTGCTCAACGGCTTCGTAACCGGCAGCACGCACGGCACGCACTATGTGTCCGGCGACACCGACGGCGACTATCGGGTCGACAGCGACGAAATCTGGATATTCAACGCGACGGTCAGCATCGACGCGCACAATGCCGGCAGCATTGTCAACACGGTCGTGGTGCATGGCCATGACGACGACAGCCTCACCGACGTGACCGCCACTGACACGGCGACGGTGACAGTGAAAGATGTGGCGCCGTCGATCGCTATCGAAAAGACGGCCGACCCGATCTCGATCAACGAGGGCTCTGCCGCCGACGTCACCTACACCTATGAAGTGACGAACACGAGTGCGGCCGGTGCCGTCGATCCGCTGACATTGACCGCGCTGGTCGATGACAACGCCACGCCCGGCGATACCAGCGACGACATCGATCTGTTGGATGGCTTCGTGCAGGGCAGCGAGTACGGCACGTACTATGAATCCGGCGATACCGACGGCGACTTTCTCGTCGACAGCGACGAGAAATGGGTTTTCAAAGCAACAGTCGGAATTGCCGCGCACAATGCCGGCAGTATCGTCAACACGGTCGTGGTGCATGGCCATGACGACGACAGTCTCACCGACGTGACCGCCACTGATACGGCGACGGTGACAGTGAAAGATGTCGCGCCGTCGGTCGCCATCGATAAGACCGTCGATGCCAATCATGATGGCATCTTCAATTCTTCCGAGACCGTTCAGTCAGGGGCGCAGAACGCCACTTATCATTACGCAATCACCAACACGAGCCCGGCCGGTGCTCTCGATCCGTTGACGCTGACCTCGCTTGTCGATGACAACGGCACGGCGAATACCGGCGACGACATCGATCTGCTCAATGGCTTCGTGGCCAACAGCTCGCACGGCACCCACTATGTATCCGGCGATACTAATGGTGACTATCTAGTCGACACCGGCGAGACCTGGCTCTTCACCGCGACCAGCGCCTTCAACCTGCTTCCAAATGCGGATTTTAGGACCAACACCGTCGAAGTCGCCGCTCATGACGATGACAGTCTGAACGAGGTCACAGCCCAGGATACCGCAACCGTATCGTCGTTCGCCGGCCCCGGGGTGCGCACGCCAGGGTTCTGGAGCAATCTCGGCAAGTCGTTCTGGGACGGAATTGACGGCGTCGGCAAAACCGGTCCGAACTTTGCCGACCACGAACTTCGGTATCAGGTCGATTCCAACAATGATGGAAACAAGAATGGCTCCGACAAGTCAGGCCTTCTGATCGGTGATTACGACAAGAACGGACTGACCGGTGCCGGGGAAGACACATTCTTCATCTCCTATGCCGACGCCCTCAAGGTGATCGACGCATCCTCCAAGGACTTGCAGGATACGCGCTTTGTGCTTGCCCGCGATGCAGTAGCCACCTGGCTCAACTATCTGGCCGGGAATCCGATCGGCGACGCAACCGATCCCAACAGCCCGCACAAATATCTCGACCAGGCGATCGACTGGCTACAGGTGACGAATGGTGGGACATCTTCCTCTCAGTTCGAGGACTGGGGTGGCGGAAGCGGCGCGGTGAAGGCGAGCAGTGCGGCCTGGAACGTTGGGCTGGATGCCGAGTCTTCCACCTCCGGATCCGAACTTGCTGGGAACCTCATCCACCAGGAACTCGATTTCTATAACAACACCGGCATGACGTTCGAAGGGGCGATATTGCACATCTACGCCAATGATGGCGGCTGACGCCAGGAAGTGCTCGGCATGACACTGCTGATCAGATTTCTCAGGCTCATCCTCGGCACCGGCGTGTTTGTGCTCGTATTTGGCGGAGTGGAGCTGACACAGCCGGAAACCAGCACACGCTGGGCGGTTCTTGGGGGAACGCTGGGCGTGCTGCTTTTGCTCCATGTATGGAGCTCTCCTCGGCGCGGGACCGCTGACGATCCGCACCCGGCTCGAATGTCCGACGGCAAGCCACAGTCCGGGAGGGCAAAGCGGCAAGGGGCGCGACCCTCCGAGCTCGCGGCCGCATTGGCCGCGTGTCGTTCAGCCCTCGCTTCGGTCGCCCTGTTCAGCGGCGTCCTCAACGTGCTGATGCTCGCCGGCTCGCTCTACATGCTCGAGGTCTACGATCGCGTGCTGCCGAGCCGCAGCGTGCCGACGCTCATCGGCCTCAGCGTGCTCGTCGCCATCCTTTATGCCGGCCAGGGCGTGCTCGATTTCATCCGCGGCCGCATCCTGGTGCGCATCGGCGGCGCTCTCGACGAGGCGCTCGGCGCCCGTGTCTATTCCAGCGTCCTCAAGCTGCCGCTCAAGGTCGGGCGCAACGGCGACAGCATGCAGCCGGTGCGCGACCTCGACAGCGTGCGCGCCTTCCTGTCGGGCACCGGCCCGACCGCGCTGTTCGACCTGCCGTGGCTGCCGCTCTATCTGGCCATCATCTTCATGTTCCATGTGCTTCTCGGGCTGACCGCCTTGGTCGGGGCGATCGTGCTGGTGCTGTTGACCGTCTATGCCGAGCGGCTGACGCGCAAGCCGGTCACCTCCGGCACCCAGGCCGGCATCGTCCGCAGCGGCCTGACCACGACCGGCAACCGCAACGCCGAAGTCATCGCGGCTCTTGGCATGGGCGGCAGGATGGCCAGGCGATGGGAAGAGGCCAACCGCGACTATCTCGCCGAGCAGCGCAGCGTCAGCGATATCGCCGGCGGCTTCGGCGCCGTGTCCAAGGTGCTGCGCATGCTGCTGCAATCGGCCATGCTCGGCGTCGGCGCCTGGCTGGTGATCGAGCAGCAGGCGACCGCAGGCATCATCATCACCGCGTCGATTCTCAGTGGCCGCGCGCTGGCCCCCGTCGATCTGGTCATCGCCAACTGGAAGGGCTTCCTCACGGCTCGGCAAGGCTGGCAGCGGCTAACCAAGATTCTCGCCGCTGTGCCGGCCGACGCCGAGCCGATGGCCATGCCGGCGCCGAGCCGCCACATTTTCATGCAGGGTGTCAGCATCGCGGCCCCCGGCACCCAGAGGCTCGTGGTGCAGGACGCCAGCTTTGCGCTTGAAGCGGGACATGCCGTCGGCATCATCGGCCAGAGCGGTTCGGGCAAGTCGACGCTGGTCAGGGCGCTCGTCGGTGCCTGGCTGCCCGCCGCCGGCAGGGTCCGGCTCGACGGCGCCGATCTCGACCAGTGGTCGCCGGAGGATCGCGGCCGCTTTGTCGGTTATCTGCCGCAGGACGTCGAGCTGTTTGCCGGCACGGTAGCGGAAAACATCGCCCGTTTCGAGCCCGACGCCGATCCCGCATTGGTGATTGCCGCCGCCAAGACGGCCGGCGCGCATGATCTCATCGTCGGCTTCCGCGACGGCTACGAGACACAGATCGGCGAACTCGGCGAGGCCGTTTCGGCCGGCCAGCGCCAACGCATCGCGCTGGCCCGCGCGCTCTATCGCGATCCGTTCCTGGTGGTGCTCGACGAACCGAATTCCAACCTCGACGCCGAAGGCGAACAGGCGCTGTTCCAGGCGATCGTTTCGGTGCGGCAACGCGGCGGCATCGTCGCGCTCGTGGCGCATCGGCCAAGCGCGCTCGGCACGGTCGATTTCATCCTTGCCATGAATCAGGGCCGCGTCCAGGCGTTCGGCCTCAAGGACGAGGTTTTGGCCAAGCTGTTTCCACGGCCGCAACCCGCGGTGGCCGCCGTGCCGAGGCTCAGGCTCGCCACTGAAGAGCCGGCGCCGCCGCTTGGCGCGGCGGCGGCAGGCGAGTGAGAGGAGGAACGATGCTCAGCCCCTCCCAGCACTCCATTCGGCGCTACATGCGTTTTGGCCTCATCGCGGTCGCGCTGCTGGTCGGCGGCGTCGGCGGGTGGGCTTCGCTGACGCGGATTTCGGGAGCGGTCATCGCGTCAGGGACTCTCGTCGTCGATTCCCACATCAAGGACGTGCAGCATTCGACAGGCGGCATCGTTGGCGAGATCGCCGCGCATGACGGCGACCGCGTCAAGCGCGGCGCGCTGCTTGTGCGCCTCGATCCCACCATGCCGGCGGCCAATCTCGCCGTTGTCACCAAGGCGCTTGATCAGTTGTCGGCGCGCGAGGCGCGCCTCGAAGCCGAACGCAAGGGCGCCGACGCCATCGCCTTTCCGCAGGATCTTCTCAATCGCGGCAATGATCCGGTAATCGCCGAGATCATGGCCGGCGAGGAACAGGTCTTCGAGACGCGGCGGGCGGCCCGTTCCGGTCAGAAGAGCCAGCTGCAGGAGCGGGTCCTCCAATTGCAGAAGGAGATTGGCGGGGACACCGCCCAGGCGGATGCCAAGTCGCAAGAAATCGCGCTCGTCGAGGAGGAACTGGCCAGCATACGCGCGCTGTGGAAAAGGCGGCTGATTTCGATCGATCGCCTGACCGCCATGGAGCGCGAGTCGGCGCGGCTCGACGGCGAGCGCGGCCAATTGACGGCCGCCCTGGCGCAAGCCCAGGGCAAGATCGCTGAGATCAACCTGCAGATCATCCAGATCGATCTCGAGCTCAGCACCGACGTCAACAAGGATTTGCGCGAGATCGACGGCAAGGTCGGCGAACTGACGGAGCGCAAGATCGCCGCCGAGGACCAGCTCAGGCGCATCGACATCCGCGCGCCGCAGGACGGCGTCGTGCAGCAGTCCATCGCCCATACGATCGGCGGCGTCATTACCCCTGGGCAGACGATCATGCAGATCGTGCCCGACAGCGACAGCCTGACCGTCGAGGCCAAGATAGCGCCGAGCGACATCGACCAGCTCTGGGTCGGCCAGCCGGCGGCGCTGCGCTTCTCGGCCTTCAACCAGCGCACCACGCCGCAAATTAACGGCACGGTCGAACGGACCTCGCCGGATACGACCACCGACCAGCGCAGCGGCATCAGCTACTACACCGTTCGCATTGCGACCACGAGCTCCGAAGTCGCGCGGCTCGGCGAGGTCAAGCTCGTCCCCGGCATGCCGGTCGAATCCTTCATCAAGACTGCAGACCGGACCGTGATCTCCTACCTCGTCAAGCCGCTGCAGGACCAGATCAGCCGCGCCTTCAGGGAATGAGAAGACGCTCGGCAACGCCAACCCTTTGATCTTACCCCTACAGATCCGCCTCGGCGAAGATGCGCGAGGCCCAGTCGAGGAAGACGCGAAGGCGTGGCGAGAGTTGCCTGTTCTGCGGGTAAAGCGCCGACAGCGGCGTCGGCGAAGGCGGGTAGTCGGCCAACACCTCGACGAGCGTTCCGTCGGCGAGATCCTTCTCGAAGCGATAGCGCGGCGCCTGGATGAGGCCGAGGCCAAGCCGAGCCAGATCGGCGGCGGTGTCCGAATTGTTGGCCGCCACGCGGCCCGGCAGCCGAACCTCAAGGGTCTTGCCGCCGACCGTGAATTCGAAAGGAAGGGTCTCTCCTGTGCGCGACGAGACGAAGCCCACCGCCTGGTGACCGTCGAGCGCATTGGGGGAGGCGGGCGTGCCGTGGCGTTCGAGATAGGCGGGACTGGCGCAGGTGATCTCGCGTATGACAGCCAGGCGCCGCATGATCATGCCGCTGTCGGGCGGCTCGCCGACGCGGATCACGCAATCCACCCCCTCGCGCACGAGATCGACCAGCCGGTCGCTCTGGCCGATCTGCAGGTCGATCCTGACATAGCGGGCAAGGAACTCCGGCAGGCGCGGCAACAGGAATGTGCGGGTGAGCAGCGTGCTGGCGTCGATGCGCAGCAGCCCGTAGGGCTCGGCATTGCGGAAGGCGGCCTCGGCATCCTCGATCTCGGCCAGGATCGACAGGCAGCGCCGGTAATAGGCTTCGCCATCCTGCGTGGCGTTCACCTGCCGCGTCGTTCGCTCCAGCAGGCGTGCGCCGAGATGCTCTTCCAGCCGCCTGATCGCTTCCGTCGCGGTTGAACGCGGCAGGCCGAGATCGGCCGCGGCAGCGGTGAAGCTGCGCCGCTCCAGAACGCGAATGAAGAGCCGCATCGTGTCCAGCCGATCCATGGCTTTTGTTCGCAGTTTCCGAATAGTGATGTCAATAGGCGGGCGATTATCCAGAAGTTGGCGTGGCCTATGTCTGTGTCACCAACAACGCGGAGACACTTCCATGGCATCTGATCAACCCAGAACGGCGATCGTGACGGGCGGCTCCAAGGGCATCGGTGCCGCGATCGCACAGCGGCTCGCCCGCGACGGCATCGCCGTCGTCATCAACTATTCACGGGGCCGCGCGGAGGCTGAAGAGCTTGTCCGCACCATCAAGGCTGGCGGCGGCAAGGCGATCGCCGTACAGGCCGATATCGCCGATCCGAACGGCATCGCGGCGCTGTTCGACGCCGGCGAGAAGGCGTTCGGCGGCATCGACATCCTCGTCAACAATGCCGGCATCATGAAGACGTCGCCGATCGCGCAGACCGACGATGCTTCGTTCGACACGCAGATCGCGATCAATCTCGGCGGCGTGTTTCGCGGCATGCGGGAAGGCGCGCGCCGGCTTCGCGACGGCGGCCGAATCGTCAATTTCTCAAGCAGCGTCGTCGGCCTCTACCAGCCGGGCTACGGCGTCTACGCCGCCACCAAGGCGGGCGTCGAGGCAATGACCCACATCCTGGCCAAGGAACTTGGCGCGCGTCGTGTCACGGTCAACGCGGTGGCGCCCGGACCGATCGAAACCGCCCTGTTCACGGACGGCAAGAGCAAGGCGCAGATAGAGGCCATCGGCAAGATGATCCCGCTCGGCCGGCTTGGCCAGCCCGACGACATTGCCGGGCTGGTCTCGTTCCTGGCCGGGCCGGACAGCGGCTGGGTCAACGGGCAAATCATCCGCGCCAATGGCGGCGTGGTCTGAGGCGGCAATCAGCCGGCTTGGCTCTATCCACAGCTTGAATCCACCCTCGAAAGACCAAGGAAAACGATCATGCCATTCGCCAACTTCAAGATGCCGCAAGCGGCCCTTTCCAAGGCGCAGAAGGAAGACCTCGTCCATCGAACCACCCAGATGTTCGTCGACATTTTCGGCGAGGGCGTTCGCCCCTACACGATGGTGCTGGTGGAGGAGGTCGCCGACGGCGGCTATGGCCGGGCCGACGAAGTGTTCGTCGTGCCGGACGCCTATCGCGCCAAGGAGTAGCGCGGGGGCAAGCGACGGCTTCAATTCTCGCAAAACAGGGACGAGGAACCAGGTTCTTCAAGATCTGCGCCAGCACCCCCACCCGGACCTTCGGTCCGACCTCCACACAAGGGGGAGGTGGGGAGCCCAGCTTTTCCGCATCGTCTAAGGCGCTGACCCACTGGCGTATACGCGCTTCCTCACCCTCCCCCTTGTGGGGAGGGTCGCTGCGAAGCAGCGGGGTGGGGGTCGGCGCGGCGCTGCTTGGGTCTCGCAGGCGCAAGCCTTCTGCCTCAATCGCTCTTGGTTATCCCAATCCAGTCGGCCGCCACTTCGGCGAACAGCCAGTCGCGAAACGCTCTGATCTTCTTCTGGCGCAGCGCGCCATCGCGGTAGACGACGTAGTAGCGCGAGGCGGATTTCAGCGCCAGGTCGAAGGGTCGGACCAGCCGCCCCGCCGCCAGATCGGCCGAGACCAGGGCGCTTCGGCCGAGCAGCACGCCTTCACCGTGCACCGCGGCCTCGACGGCGAAGGTGGCGGAATCGAAGCGCACGCCACGCTTGGGGTCGACATCGCCGACGCCTGCGTGTTCGAGCCATGTCGCCCAGTCGATGCGAAAGGCGTCATGGATCAGTTTATGATACATGAGATCCGCCGGCAGGCGCAGCGGATGTTCACCCTGCAGCAGTTCCGGACTGCAGACCGGGAAGACCTCTTCATCGGCGAGGAATTCTTCGGTCACTCCGGTATAGCCGCCCTTGCCATAGCGGATGGCGATGTCGATGCCGTCGCTGACGAAATCGGAAAGCAAGCCAGACGTGGAGAGCCGCACGTCGATGTCGGCATTGGCGCGGTGGAAGCGACGCAGCCTCGGCACCAGCCAGCGGCCCGCAAAACGGTCCGATGTGCTGACGTTCAGGATGCCCGTGGTGCGGTCGGGCGTGGCGGCGATGGTGGCGGCAGCGATCTGGTCCAGCGCCTTCCTGACTTCCGACGCATAGGCGGCGCCCACCGGGGTCAGGCGCACGGACCGCGTCCCGCGATCGAAAAGCTGGATACCCAGCCTGTCCTCGATGTTGCGGATAGCGCGGCTGACGGCGCCATGGGTAACGTTGAGCTCGCCCGCCGCCTTCGAAAAACTCAAATGCCTGGCAGCAGCCTCGAAAGCGGGCAAAGCGGTAAGGGGCGGCAGTCTGCGCGGCATGATTCACCTGTGAGTGTTACTCACAAATCATGCAAAAAGAGTCGTTTGTCGTCCAGTCCAGAAATGTCCAATCTATTGACGTAGCAGCGCATTCAGGTCGGGTTTTCCATCTCGCCACTGCGCTGAACGATCAGAAACAGTGTGAGCAATCGTCATGCTCGCCCCTCGAATGGGGTCGGCACGCTTGAGCCCAGCAAACACAGGAGACGGACAATGAATCCCACCTTCCAATCCATCAGCGCCGCGATAAGCGGTCTTGCACTGAGAACCTCAGTGGCGGTCGAACGCCGCCGCGCGCTGCGCCGCGTTGCGCGCCTCTCGGACCATCGCCTGTATGACATTGGGTTCGAGCGCGACTGGGACGGTTCCATCCTGCGCAATGGGAGGGCGATATGACCAGCACCCTGATCATCGGCGCGACGGGGCTTCTCGGCAGCGAGATGGCGAAGGCCAGTGCGCGCAATGGCGATCGCCTTCATGTCCTGGTCCGGCCTTCGACGGCGCGCAATGAAGAGCGGCTGCGCCCGCTCCGCGACCTCGGCGCCACGGTCCATGTCGGCGACCTCGACGACCACGGCAGCCTTGTCCGGGCCGCCGGCAAGGTGGATCGCGTCATCTCCTCGGTGCATGTCAGCTCGGCCAGCGAGATAACGCTGGTGCGCGCGCTCCGGGAAGCCGGCATCTCCCGCTATGTGCCTTCCGCCGGCTTCGGCCTCGATTTTGCCGCCGCCGCACCGGGTTCGATCCCGCCACTGGACATCAAGCGAGACGTCTTTTCGGCAATCAAAGAAGCGGATCTGCCCTATACGGTTATCTACACCAACGGCTTCTTTTCAACCGGGTGGCGACGCTGGGCGACCTCACTCGCTTCGGCTCGTCGCCCCTGCCTCCCGAAGAGCTGACGCTTTACGGCAACGGCAATGTGCCGGCGACATTCGTCAGCGAGAAGGACATTGCCGCCGTCACCTTGCGCGCGTTGAACGACCCCGGTGCCATCCGCAGCGAAATCCGGATCGCCCAGAACAAGATCACCCAGAACGAGATGATCGATCTGTGGCGCCGCGTGAGTGGACGGTCGCCGCGCATCTTGCAGCAGAGCGCCGACGAACTGGAGGCGATGATCGCGGTAGCTCCCGGCCTCGGCTTGCTGCGGGCGTTCTGGATACGCGGCGAGACCGCGCTCGAGACGGCCACGCCTGAAGCCGGGGCGCTCTATCCGGAGCTGACTTTCGAGACGATCGAGAGCGCGTATGTGGCGATGGCGGGCGCAAAGGGCCAACAGCGGCAGGGCTGAGGAGGCTCGGCGCTGACGCGCCGGGAAGTGGCCTACTTGCCGGCCATGTGATCGGCAAGCTCCTGTGCCTGGGCGAGAAGTGCGGGGAAGACCGGATCGCTCGGCAGGTGCTCGCCCAGGCAGGCGCGATAGTCGGCGTCCCCTTTTTCCCAGGCGACATTGGCGGCATCATACGCCGTTTCGTCCTTGAGGTCCGAGGCCTGGTAAGCCTCCTGGAATTTCTGGGCGGCGGCGTCCGCCGACGTCCACACGGCGTCGCAGGCCGCGATCTTGGGTATAGGCGCTGCCGCGGGCGCCGAGGCGATCATGACGCTATTGCCCTTGACGAGCGTGACGATGACCTGCTGGTCGGGGTTCGGTCCTATGTCCTGCGCCCAGCCGCCGAGCCGCGCGAAGGCGATGTCTGCGCCTTCTGGCTTCTTCAGGGACAAGTCGAGAGTCCCCGTGAACGCAGCGTCGCTGTTGATCGCCTGGGTGTAGAAAGCATCGAGCTTCAGCGCCGCATCGATGCTGGCGGGCAGTCTGAAGCTTTCGTCCAACTCGGCCGCCCTGGACTGGAGCCAGCGCTCGAGCAGCCCCCGCGTCGTTGCCACGAGGCTCGGGCCGTCATCGCTTTTGGCGTATCGCAAACCATCGAGCATGCCGAATCCGATATCGGCATCGCTCAGGCTTCCGAGATTGATCGTGCCGTTTGCCGGGAAATCGGCAACCGCCAAGGGGCCGAGGATGGTGGACAGACGCCCTTCGAGATCGGCCAACGCCTTCGTTCCGGCGGCATCGAGCGTTTCCACGGATTCGTTCGCGCTTGCCATCGCCGCGATGGTGGAAATCGCCTTGTCACGTGCGGCGATATAGTCGTCCTCCGGCGAGGCCGCGAGAACCGTGCCGGTTGCGAGCGCAAAGATGATGGTCCAGACCAGCCGCATGACATAACCCCCCCATAGGCGATCCACAGGCTGCGAGCCATCGAGCAGCTTTGCGGCAATTGCGCGGCAGCGACCGTCGAAGCCAAACATCCTGGTCCATCGGGGATGCAATCGGCCCATTAACCATCGATTAACTATCCGGTCGCCTTTGAATCAAATTTGGCGGATACTGTTTTTGGTCGAACGAGGCTGCTCGAGGGACCTGGAAAGACTGCAACTATCAGCGCGGCGTGCCGCTTTCGGCCGCGCGGGGTACTCAAAAAAGAAGCGACGGACCACCGTCGCCTTGCGGGGAGGCGCCAGCATCATTTTTGATGAGGAGCGCCAGAATGAAGATCGAAGACGCAGTGATGGCGGTGACAGCCGAGGCCAACGCGCTACTATCTTGCCTCGGCCAGCCCGTTGTCGCCTACCACGTCACGGCAATCATGCGAGAGGCAGACCTGGAACACGCCAGGCAGATGCAGCTTGTCTTGATGCGGCGAAGCATCGAGGCGCTCGTCGATGACGGCCTCGAGACTATGGCCGCCGAACATTTTGTTTCACAGTTCCATGGTCGCGTTGGTTTGACCTGGAGGCTGCTCCACGCTTCGGATGGCGTGGCGCATTGAAGGGATGGCTTACGGACCGATCAGGATGGTGGCACCTCCCTTGTCGGCCGAATATGCTGGAACAAGAGACTGGCGTGCCCGCGCCGTCAAGATTCTGGTGCTCGACCGATCCAGAGCCACCCGTGCCCCTGCAGCGCCGGTGTTGTTCGGCCCATGGCAGTCCTCCTCCCGAGGCGCCGCATCTCCCCTTGCGGCGCTATCGCCTGTGAGCTTGCCTGAAATTGCAGGCGTGGTCGATGCGGCGAAAGTTGGGGATGGGTAGGTTGGCGCTTGAACACCCCCCTCTGCCCTGCCGGGCATCTCCCCCGCAAGGAGGGAGATCGGATGTCGCGCCGGCTTTCGCCAATCGCCAACGTTGTAAGGGAAAGCCGGCGCCCAAACTGCCAATCTCCCTCCTTGCGCAGGACTGTCCGGGGAAAGTTATTCATATATGAAGGCCATCTGATTGAGGGAGGATCGGTCTCTTGGTCGGCTCGGATTGACC
>NZ_JAMYOR010000073.1:0-30223 GCF_040319965.1 Mesorhizobium sp. M0830
GCGAGTGACCCGCGGGGCGACATGGTCCGGAAAAAAGACAGGAAACGCTTGACCTCACCGACCCCAATCAGAGAAGCCTGCTAGACGGCGAGTAGCATAGCATCGGACGATCCGGTTCTGAGAAGCTTCGCCTAGCTCTGTCTTGGGCGGCATGGCTACCGGTCCGTTGGGCGCGAAGCCGTGCCGCACCGATCTGCCTGCTTTGGGAATGGGCGCTGTGTTGAGCCCCGTTAACGCCGATGCGGATCCTTACGTTCGATTTAGACGCCTTGCATCGTTGACGTTTTAAGCTTTGGCCATCTCCGTTTCACCTTTATTGGCCAAAGACGGTATTGCTGGGCACCACCAATAGGATTAATTGCGTCTCTGCTAAGAGGCCCTGTAAAATTGACAGGTGCGGGTGCGTAACCTAAGCCCGCCGCAATGGCCGGTGCGGTCCTCACGTCCCCGGAGGGCTGCCCCCCGCACCGGCCATTTCCGTTACGCTCTGGTAGCGGCGACGGTTGGGGATCGATCTAAAGACTGATGCGCGACGAGGCCAGCTGCGGCGTGGAAACACCGAGGCACTCCCCCGCGAGGGAGAGCGGCCGCGGTTGAGATCAGAATGATGTCAGCTCGAAATGTAAGACCGATCAAATCCGGCCGTTTTGATCAGTCCCGCATGGTCATGCAATTCGACCACACCATTGCGGAATGAAGCCAATCCGCTTTCTCGCAAATCCTTCAACACGCGACTTACATGTACAGCCGAAAGCCCCAACGCATCGGCCAGCTCGGCCTGGGTCAGCGGGCATTCAAAGCGGTCCGGATAACTCGTTGCCGATCGATGTGCTCGGCAGCCCAGTTCGAGAAGAAGATGGGCCGTGCGTTCCACAGGTCCCCGTCTACTGACTCCTGCCAGATGTTCCGCAACCCTTGAGTGCCGCCTTGCCTCAGCCAGCAGGATAGCCTCGCAAATGGACTGCGGATAGCGCGAAAAACAAGTATGGACAGGACCGGTCAACTCGATCGCGGTCACATCGGAGAGAGCCGTTACCGTCTCGCCCCCTTCCCCGCAGAACTCGACCAAGGAAATTTCGCGAGGAAGCGCAAAATCGACGATGAGACGTGAGCCATTCCGCAACGTTTTGCCGAATGCAGCCCACCCCGCAGTCACAACCAGGATGAAGGATTTAGCCCGATGCTCGCGCGCGATAACTGTGTTCGCCGGATAGAAGCGACGCACAGCCCCCGGCAATACAGAGAACCCCCTTTCCCAACTCGCGTCGGCGAGCGTAGGTCCCCGTCCCAAATCAAGAGCCTGCTTTGATAAGCTCATTTTGTCTTGATCACCCCAGCCGTCGATTGCCCCTTCAATCAACCTGAAGCTACTAACCATCAACTACACAAAAAGTTCCGCTTATATTTTCATCCGAATGGCGTTCCGGTCTACCTCCCCAGGGCACAACCTTACCACCTTGGGTGTAAGTTCACCATCCAGCAGTCTCTCAATCTACCCACCGGATAGGCCTCGGCAAATTGCCCCTGGGCTGCCAGCAGCCAACACCCGCGGTCGAACTTGTCCTTTGGGCTGCGCCCGGCGGACCATCACCGCTGCGTCACCTCACTGCTTGAAACCGTCGCCAAGCGGCGGCTGTTCAACTTGAGAACAGCCCGGTTAGGCGCTTTTCCGAAAGCAAGTCGGGTCCTGCTGGTCGAGTTGAAGCCGGAACCGCGGGCTCAATGGGCGGATCGGGCCGTTGTAGCTCTTGCCATGGCGGGCCAGGGATCACCTGCGTCTCACTTTCGGGACGATCCATAGGGCTGGTTGCCGGTTTTCGGCGCAGGTGAAGCCGCGAGATCGAGGGACGCTTGGCGTTGTAAGTCTGCCGTCGTTCTTCGGCAACTTCGAGGTCATCGAGTGCCGAAATGACCAATGCAAGGCGATCCTCGATTTGGCTAAGACGCTTCCGGGTGGAAAGCAGTGCAACTGAAACCAGCAAAGCGTAGGCAAGTACGACAATGACCGCTCCTACAGAGCTTTCGATGCCGAACACAATCAAGGTGCCGGCCCCAATAGAAACGGCAAGGACCCCATAGCCCAGCAACCTGCCTTTCTCCAGAAGAAGCATCAACGGCCAGGTAGCGGACAGAATCAGAATGGCTGCCGGTCTGTTGGCAATCCAATCTAAGAGGCCCGGAACAATTTCGCTGTAAGTTTCCATATCAACCTCAGACTAGACGAGCTCAGACTAGACGAGGCCGGCCGCTTTCTTGTCGTCAGGGATGCAGACGCTCCCGCGCGCCCTGTACGCCGCAGCGCGGGAGAGAGATGTATGGTCCGGCGACTTCCTAAGGTCTGGAAGGCCTGCCGGGTAGACCAGATCGACCTTTAGCCGATTTACTACTCAATAATGGTAATGGCGGGGATGTCCGCGAAGCTGTTATGTTTCCGGCTGACGGGCGATGCCGTCGGTCGGAAGAGAGCGATCTGGACATGTCGTAAGGGGCGCGCGAACCCCTACATCTCATGCGCTGTGAGCGCTTAACAGGCAACTGCCCGAACTATTTTGAAGTGAAGCACATCCAGCCAACGCTGGAGGGGCGGAATTTGTGCCTGCTGTTTGCGCTGGTGTTTGCAAGGATTCGGAAATGGCAAGTCCAACTGACAATCCTATCATGACCCGAGAGTTACTTCCGCTCGACGTGAGAGAGATCCTTGATTTCTTTCTTCGCCGGTGGAAGCTTGTATGCTGCATTGCAGCGCTGACTTTCGGCATATTTGTGGTCGCCGCCTATGTCCTTCCTCCATCCTACACGGGGTCTGCACAAGTCTTACTCGATGCCCCGATCGACTATATGACTCCGCAGGATTATTCGAATTCTGATTTTGCCGACAATTCAACATTTATTGAAAGTCAGATCGCAGTTCTGAGATCCACCTCGCTGCTTCAAAAGGTCGTCGACAGTGAAAAGCTCACAGAAGACCCAAGGATCGGGTTGGGGGCACTGGAATGGCTGAAGGGTTCACTGGGAGTCTCACGCGTCGGAATGGCGGACGTTATTGAGATTTCAGTGACCGCTTACGATCCGGAAAAAGCAGCATCCCTGGCCAACGCGATTTCCCAGACCTACCTCGCTGATCGAGTAAGGTCGCGTTACGAAGGAGCCAGAAAAGCATCCACATGGCTCACTGAGCGGGCCGCATCTTTGCGCGAGGAGCTGAGCCGCTCGGAACAAACTGTCCAGAAGTTTCGGATCGATCACAATTTATTGGCGACTCCGGCAGGCAGTCTGACTGATCAGCAGCTGTCCGAATTGAATATCGCCTTGATTAACGCAAGCGCCGAATTGTCCGAGAAGCGGGCCCAATTTTCTCAAGTTGACAAATTGCTGGCTAGCGGAGGCGACATCCAGTCGATACCGGATGTATTGCAGTCTGTGGTGATCAGCGCGCTTCGGGCTCAGCTCTCTGGAGTGACACGGCGGGAAGCCGACCTTAAGTTGAAATATGGCGAACGGCATCCGGACGTCATGACCGCCCAAGCCGAGCGCCGCGACATCGAGGGGCAGATTGCCGCTGAAGTCCAGCGTCTCATCGGCAACCTAAAGAATGAAGTCGACGCGGCAGAAGCCCGGGAGGCTTCCCTGAAGCGGGCCTTGGATTCGGTATCCAACCGATCCGAGGTCGAAGGTCAGGTTGGCGTCCAGCTGCGCGATCTGGAGAGGATTGCGGCCGCGAACAAGGAGCTCTTTGAGACATTCCTTTCACGCGCCAAGCTCACCGAGGAGAAGTCCACCCTCCTCAACAGCGGCGTACGCGTGATAACCGACGCAGGTGTTCCGGGTTCGCCAAGCTTCCCGAACAGGCCTCTTTTTGCGGCCTTGGGACTCGTCCTAGGTCTCTTCGTCGGAGGCGCAGGCGCCGTACTTCGTGAGCTTTTCGCCTCGGGCTTCATGGCAAAGAAGCAGATAGAGGACGAGCTGGCGGTTCCGGTTCTCGCGTCCATGCCAAGGATGTCGGGCTGGTCGAGGGACGCCCAGTCGCTTGCCCAGCCCGTGGCCTATCTCGAACGCAGACCCCTCTCCAGATATAGCGAAGCCGTGCGGCGACTCCGCCTGGGCATCGACGGGACACCCGAACAGGCACGTTTGCCGCGCGTCATGCTGGTGACATCTGCGATGCCCGGCGAAGGAAAGACAACCCTGGTGTTGAGCCTGGCCTGCTCCGCCGCGGCCGATGGCGAACGGGTCTTGGTCGTCGATGCGGACTTGCGGCTTTCGGCTGCCACGGCCTTCTTCGGGATGGCGGACAGGATCGGGCTGGTTGACCTTCTGACTTTGCCGGTGAAGGCCGCAAACGCAATTCATCTGGACGAACGATCGGGGATTTCCCTGCTCCCTGCCGGCGCAAGGACCCGGAACCCGCCTGCCCTTCTTGCTTCGGTGCGAATGCGCTCGGTCCTCGATGAGCTTCGCGGAAAATTCGACACTGTGATCATTGACGCACCGCCTGTTGGACCTGCCGCCGATGCCTCGATCCTGGCGAGGTATGTCGACAAAGTTCTCTTTGTCGTGAGATGGCGTGAGACCTCACGCGAGGCCGTCGCCGAAGGAATTCGGCATCTTGGCGGCCGGTCCAAGATTGCCGGCATCGCCCTGACGATGGTGGATGAGCCAAAGCTACCGAAATATGGTCGCTATACTTCACTCGAAAGTAGTGTTTTGGACAGTTACTATCTAAACTAGAGAGAGCAGATATTCCGCCATGCAGCACGCTGACTTATACCATCGCCTCCCAGAGCCGGTAGAGAAAGCCCACGACGGGGAACCTGCGCGCTGGTGCGTGGTCCAGACGCACCTGCATTCCGAGAGCTTGGCGGAGCGGCACCTGCTATCGCAAAACTTCCGAACCTATCTGCCCAAGCGGAGGCGAACTGTCCGGCACGCTCGCATAGTTAGAACCGTTTCCAGTGCGTATTTCGACTGCTATCTGTTCGTCTCGCTTGTTCAGCAGCAGAGTTGGTACCCGATCAACTCAACCGTCGGTGTGCGGAAAATTGTCATGAGCAAAGGAATGCCGATACCGGCTCCTTACGGTGTAGTTGAGTCTTTGATATCAGCAACCGACGATGACGGAATTTTGCATCCGGACATTCTATTGAGGCCAGGTCAAAGAATTAGGATATTAGATGGGCCGTTCTCGGACCAGCTTGGCATTCTTGATCATGTTGGTAGCGCCGGGGCTGTCAGAATTCTTCTTGATATCATGAACCGATCAATTCCTATTACCATCGACCGGGATAAAATCTCGGTAGTTTCTTGAAGTCTATGCGTTAGCCGTGAATTAATACAACTGTTCGCTCGCAAGATGCTGGAACCACCCGGCAATGAGGAAATGAGTTGGCACCCAATTCACCCTCTCTGCGGCAGCTTGCAAGGTGACATCCGAGCCTGCGGGTCGACAGTAAGAACCTTGGTGCTGCGTCCCAACGAAGTCGGCCCCAATCGGCGTGGATATAGCTCCGCCAGGTCGAGCCCCTTTTGAGGCGACGATGTGCGAATAACCCTCGACGCGATCAACTAGGGGATTCCCCTTGCAACCTTCACGCAGATCCAACCCCGGAAGCCAACGTCCCGCGGCCCCTGGAGAGCCTTGGGATGGCCTGCGGCCACAACAGTATCGTCGCTGGACTCCAGAGCCCAAGGCAAGCATGGCGGCCGAAGCGTTGACGGAGGGGTTGAATGTTCCGGCGCCAGCCAAGTTGGTTGGGGCGGGCCTGTCGGAGACCAAAGCAGATGCAGGTCTCTCTAAAACTGACCGAAATGCCCCCTCCCTGCCCCTCGAAGCGTTACCGGCCCTGCCGATCGCCAGCGAAATGTTTCGGGCATTCAACGAATGCGGCCTGAGGTACGGGATAATCCAGGATCTCGCATCCCTGCAAGACGGACTTGCGGGCCGAGACGATCTGGACGTCCTCCTGGACAAACACGACTACGCGGTCTTCTGCTCGATCGTGAGCAAGCTGCACGGCTGTCGAGGCGTCAGCCTGTCTTGCTACGACAATGTCTGCGCCGGCCGCGAGGACTGGTTTCTGCCTGACTTTTCGCATGGTCGCTATCTCCATCTCGACATGCATATCGGGCTCCGCGTCGGCTGGGAGTTCCGTAAGCGATATCAAGTATTCGACTATGCGACGATTACACGATGGGAGTCGATTTGTGTGGACGGCGTATCGATTCCGGTCGTCTCTCCCGAAGACGAGATTCGAATAGCAATTGCCCGCTTCGGCTTTCGGGCCTGGGCATTGCCTTGGAGACAATGGATCACCGTCGGTGATGCTTGGAGGGATCAATTTGCACGCCTGCCATTTCCGTCAAGCGAGCAAAGCGTGGATGTCGTGGAATACATGTTTGCCGGCGGGAAAGCGGTGAGCTGCAGGTTTGTGCAAAACGCCGACGGCTTGGTCGTCCACTGCGGAGATCTTGCCAGGTTGCGGCGCGCAATCCGAGAAGTATGCGGGTTCACGGGTCGTTACGAAATTGCCGATGCCGGCATCCATCTGGCCCGCAAGACCACGTATCTCGCCTTGAGGTCCCTTCAGCACTTGATGCCCGGCAGATTTCCACCAAAGAGACGGCCTGCGGCTGGTGGCTTTGTAGTCGCGCTCATCGGTCCCGATGGCATGGGGAAGAGCACTCAGGTTGAGCGGCTGACACAGATATTTCGATGGAAGTTCGGGTGTGCGCAAGCCTATGTCGGAACCGGAGACGGCAATGGATGGTGGCTTCGCAAGGCGCTGCAGACGCTGGTTTTACCCCATAGACGCCGCCTTAAGTCCTTGGTTCAGCACAATAACGACAATTCCCTCAGTCGAAATTGGTCGAAGGGAAGATTTGTCGCTGCCGCGCTGGCATTGTGGGCGGTTTTGATCGCGTTTGAGCGATACGCTGTCGTGAAACGTGCACATCGATGGGCGACGCGCGGCCTGATCGTCATTTGTGACAGGTGGCCGCAGGCGATCTGCAGAGGGTATCTGGACGGGCCGACGATTCCACCGCACCTGTTCTCCATCCCAGGCTTGTCGGCACTCGCCCGGCTGGAACAAAGACTCTATCAGAAGATGGCAGAATGCCGGCCACACCTTACCCTGCACCTCGTTTCAGATTTTGCGGTCTCCGAGCAGCGAAAGCCCGGTGAAATCAGGAAAGAAGCGTTCGATGCCCGGCTATCGCTGATGGCGGAGCTGCGATCCAGGGACAAGAACATCCCAACCATTGACGCGAGCGCAGGCATAGAGGCGGTCGGTCAGGAACTGTTCAGGCATATCTGGCTGTCTCTGTAGCGACAGAGCTGGCGGCTCAACCGCCGACATCCACCACCATAGCCAACGCAAACGGGCAGCCCTGCCACATCCCGACCATGCTCGGGACGGCCGCCGGAAGAATTGTCGAATGCTGCCGCTCGATGCGCTCGATCTTCCGGGATGTACCAACCCCGGATGCCCAGAGGTGCAAGCAAATGAAGATCGTCCATGTGCTCACCCGATTGCTTCGGGGAGGTTCTGAAGAGAACACATTGGCCTGCTGTCTCGCTCAGGCGCGCCACGGCCATGAAGTGCTTTTGGTTCACGGCGAGGAGTACGACCCGATTTTGCGGGCGTCCATTGCCGAAGCCGTTCGGGTCATGACTCTGGAAAAACTCATCAACTCGATTTCACCGTCCCGCGACATTTCTGCATTTGGGCAACTCACGCGCCTTATGCGCGATTGGCAGCCTGACATCGTGCACACGCATCAAAGCAAAGCTGGCATCGTCGGCCGCCTTGCCGCGAGAGAAGCCAATATCCCTTGCATCATACATGGCGTGCACATTTTACCGTTTGTGCATGTGGGCAAAGCGCAGAGCCTGATGTACCTGGCTGCCGAACGCCTGGCCGCGAAGGTCACACAGGCTTTCATCGATGTCAGCCAGGCTATGCGCGACATTTGCATCGCCAATCATTTGGGGTGCGCCGCTCAGCACCACGTCGTCCACTCCGGCTTCGATCTGACACGCTTCGCGAACGCGCAGTGGCCGCAACAATCGCATCTCCTCCTGGGGACGGCTTTCGGAGAGCCCAAGCCGCCGGTGGTCCTGATGCTGGCTGCACTGGAACCGCGAAAACGCCACGTAGAGTTCATTGAAGCATTTGGGCAGATCGTCGAGCGAATTCCGAACGTGCGACTGCTGCTGGCCGGCGAAGGGCCGGCGCGATCCACTGTTGAATCGGCGATTGAACGATCCTCATTCGCAAAAAACGTTCGCATGATCGGCTACCATAGCGAGCCTGAGCGACTGATCAGTCTGGCGGACGTGTGTGTGCTGACGTCGATGCGAGAAGGACTGCCTCGCGTCATGATGCAGTATCTGGCGGGCGGTCGAGCCAGTGTGGTTTCGCATCTGCCGGGAGTGGAAGAGGTCGTGAAGCATGGCGTAAACGGGATCGTGACGCCGGCGGAAGATGTGGGTGCCGCGGCTGCAGCGGTCGCCGATCTCCTTGAGAACGAGCAGTATCGCGCTCGACTGGCTGAGAGTGCAAAACTCACCGACCTTTCGTCCTGGGGGCTGGATGCCATGTGCGATAGCGTCGAGTTGATTTATCAATCCGCTCTTGGGTCAGCCCTTCCAGCCACACGACCGAACGAGGCGCAAATTCGCGATGGCCTCTCCAAGCAAACCGTAGGACTGCACGGATTTTGATCCTTTTGCTCCTTCGACGGAGCGTGGATTCCCAAGACTTACCGCTCGAACCCAACGAACACCCTGCCGTCACGTTCCGGCCGACGAAAGCCGATTGGTCCTGACCGCAGACAAGGCAACGGAGTACGACGATGCGTTTGCGTGCTGACCAGCAATTTCCTGCCAAGCTTCTGCGAGTGAAGGATTGGGGCCGACGGCTTTTTCCCGGATTTGAACTTCCCGGATTTGAACTTGCGGCCGGCCGCATGCTCGCAATGATTGGTGGCCTTGCCATTGCCTTTGTTCTGCTCACCGCCGACGCATCCCGTGCGGACGGATATACGTTCGACACCGGTGACATCCTGCGGATATCCGTGATTGGCGAGCAATCCTATCCGCTGGACGTCGTGGTCGATGATCGGGGCTCGATATCACTTCCCATGCTGGGTGATATTCAGGCGCGCGGCCTCACCACTGTTGCCCTTTCGCAGGCCATTCAGCGTGCATTACAACAGCAGAAGCTCATTCTCGAGCCTTTCGTGAAGGTGGAGATCGGTCAATACCGACCATTCTTTATTTCCGGAACGGTGGCTCATCCCGGATCATACCCATTTCAACCTGGAATAACGGTTCGCCATGCGCTGGCCATAGCCGGTGGTTTCCGGGCTACCGCCGTTGGAAACATGGAGCCGGCCTTGCAAATAGCTGATCTGCGCAGCGCGCGCGCAGGTCTTGCTATCGAAGAATATCGTCTGAAGGTTCGGCTCGCCCGGCTCCAGGCGGAAAGCCGGCAGGACAAATCCTTCGTCGCTCCGCCGGATCCGCCAGTCGAGTTTGGCGGACACTTGATAGTCGACATCGTAGCGTCCGAACAGGCGCAGTTGGACGCCCGCCTTGCCGCATATCGGGACGACATCTCCTTCCTTGAGGTCTCGTTGGATCGGGCCAGGAAGGAAGCAGGTATGGTCGCTGCAGCGCGAACGGAACGGGAAAAGACCGCGAATATTCAACTCGAGGAACTGCAATCCGCGCGGTCACTGCGGGAAAAAGGCCTGATAACCAATTCGAATGTCATGACGGCGGAACGAGCACATACCAGCTATCGCGCCGAACTTGCGCAGACCGAGTTGCAGCAGGAGCAGGCGCAGCAGGCGATGCTGACCTCGGAGAGTGAGCTGAGGAAAAAGAAGCAGAGTTATGAAATGGATCTGATCTCGCAAGCGCAGGACACGCAGGTCGAACTGGGAAAGATTCAAAGTCAAATAAGGTACGTTGCCGACAAGCTTCTCTTTATCTTTACCTATGGCGAACAGAGGACGTTCGACGACTTGCAAGGCTCTGTGAAGATTTCGATTTTCAGGCGCGACCAGAAAGTCGCCCACGACATCATCGCCGATGAAAATACGGAAGTCCTGGCTGGCGATGTCATCGAGGTCTCGATTGTAGCCAACAAAGGGTTCTATGCACCGGACACTTCCGGAACAATGGGGGGCCCAAAAGCTGAGGGCCCGGCCCTCCAGCCAAGCATTGTCGGCCAATAGCAAGAACATGCCCACTTCCTCGAGCAAGGCTTTGCTTCAGGGCCGCGATCGTCGCTTCGCAACGCGCCTGGGTTCGTTGTGCCTTGAACGGACCGACATAGTCCGGCCTTGGCACCTCAGGGTTTGACATGATGCTTGGGGCAGCACTGACAGTCGTGGCGAACCGCTTCCGCCGGGCGAATTCCCATGCCAAAACGGAGCAGAGGCGGCTCAATCTCCTGCGTGCAACGGCGCGCCGCAAGACGACGGTGCGCAACGCCCCGCGCCACCGCTCCATCGTCCGATCGCGCATTCCAGGAGCAATCCTGCTCCTCCTCGCTCTTGCGCTTGCGGGAACTGCATTCCTGCCGCGCCTCGTTGATCTCGGCAGGAACTGGCTGCCGCGACCGTGGACCGATCTCGTGCGGGACTGGGGCCATCTTTCCGATGTCTTGCTGCCCGGTCCAGACGCTCTTCTGGTTGGGCTGGCGATCGCGGCCCTGGGCTTGCTGCTCATGGCAGTCGCCCGCAAGGCAAGGCGAAGGGGCGGTTTGCCAAGCGCGCTCGCGAACGCCGACGCCCAGCCCTCGGCAGGGAGCATCCAGCCGGCGCCCGGTTCGGAACTGGCCAATGCGTTGCGTTCCTGCAAGGCAGCATTCGCGGGCGTCGCGGTTTTTAGCGGCGTGAGCAACATCCTCATGCTGACCGGCGCGATGTTCATGTTGCAGGTCTACGATCGCGTACTGCCAAGCCGCAGTGTTCCGACTCTGATAGCCATGGCGATATTGGCCGGCGTTCTGTTTGTCGGGCAGGCAGTCGTCGATCTCGTGCGCGGCCGCATTATGACCCGGATCGGTGTTGAACTGGACGAAGCGGTCGGGGGACGTGTATTTACAGCCGTGTCCAGGCTGCCCTTGTACATCGGCCATCAGGGCGATGGGCTGCAGCCGCAGCGCGATCTCGACAACGTCCGCATATTTCTGTCGAGCCCGGGGCCTAGCACGCTTTTCGACTTTCCGTGGATGCCCTTTTACCTGGCAATCATATGGAGCCTTCATCCGACGCTCGGGATTACCGCGATTTGCGGTGCAATCGTGTTGGTGGCGCTGACGGCAGCGACCGAGGTCTTTACGCGCAAACCAATGGGCGCCGCGGTTTCGACGGGCGTGATGCGCAACGGCTTTGCCGAGGCCAGTCGCCGCAACGCGGAGGTCCTCGCGGCGATGGGAATGGGCAACCGCCTGCACGACCATTGGCGGGAGGCGAGCCGCGAATACCTCATGCAACAGCAGCATGTCAGCGATATCGTAGGCGGCTTCGGCAGCTTCGCGCGCGCCTTGCGGCTGATGCTCCAGTCGGCAATGCTTGGCATAGGGGCCTGGCTGGTGATCCAGGGCGAGGCTACGTCCGGGATCATCATCGCCGGCTCCATCCTTGCGGGCCGAGCGCTTGCGCCTGTCGATCTTGCCATCGCCCATTGGCGTACCTTCGTGGCCGCACGCCAGAGCTGGAGCAGGCTGAGCCAGGTGCTCGCCCGATTGCCGCAAGACGCCCAGCCGATGGCACTTCCGGTTCCCGGTTCGAACTTGACGGTGGAGCGCATGACGATCGGCGCGCCGGGCGCGCAACGGATCATCGTGCGAGGTGTGGAATTCAGCCTGGACGCCGGCTCGGTGCTTGGCATCATCGGACCAAGCGGTTCCGGCAAATCCAGCCTGGCTCGTGGGCTGGTCGGCGCATGGCGACCGCTGGCGGGGCGTGTCAAGCTTGATGGCGCCGCGCTCGATCAGTGGTCGTCGGAGCGTCTTGGCCGCCATATAGGCTACCTTCCGCAGGACGTCGAACTGTTCGCGGGAACGGTTGCCGCCAACATCGCCCGCTTCGATCCTGGATCGGACCCGAAGGCCATCGTCGCCGCCGCCCGCGCGGCGGGTGTCCATCAACTGATCATCAGCTTTCCCAATGGCTACGAGACGCAGATCGGAGAGGGCGGAACCGCGTTGTCAGCAGGGCAGCGCCAGCGCGTTGCTTTGGCACGCGCACTCTATCGAAATCCGTTCCTGGTCGTCCTCGACGAGCCCAACTCCAATCTCGACATGGAAGGCGAACGGGCGCTTGCCGAGGCGATCCTCGCAATCAAGGCACGCCGTGGCATCGTGGTGATCGTCGCGCACCGCCCGAACATTCTCACCACCGTGGATTTCGTGCTGATGATGAAAGAAGGGCAGATGCACATGTTTGGAACGAAACAGTCCGTCCTGTCCAAGCTGTTTCCGATGCAGGTCAATCCCGAGGGCCTGCGGCCGGTTTCAACCTCTCCTCAACTGCCGAATTGACGACTTGCGGCACAGGGGAAACGGGCAATGACGGCTCCTGTCTTGAACCGATCGCTTTCCAACCGGCGATCCATTCGCCGCAATCTGCTCGGTGGAATGACTGTCGTCGCACTGCTCCTCGGAGGAATGGGAGTCTGGGCCGGGACAGTGGACATTTCGGGAGCAATTATTTCGCATGGCTGGGTGGTCGTCGAGAACAGCGAAAAGAAAGTGCAACACCCGACGGGCGGCGTGGTCGGCAAGATATTCGTGAGCGATGGCGACCGTGTCCGAGCCGGGGATGTCTTGGTCCAACTTAGCGACACCATCCCGCGTGCCACCCTGGCTTACGTGACAAAGAACCTGGATGAGCTCTATGCGCGAAAGTCCCGGCTCGAGGCCGAGCGTGACGGCAGCGGGCGGATGACACTTGCTCCGATACTTGCCACGCGAATGGGCGACCCGGAGATTGCCAACACGGTGGCCAGCGAACAACGGCTCTTCGAGCTTCGTCGAACCGAGGTTTTCGGCAACAAGGCGCGCTTGCGCGAACGCATCGAGCAACTCGGAAAACAGATCGAAGGCGATTTGGCTCAGGAATCGGCAAAGAGCAAGGAGATCGAGTTGATCAATGACGAACTCGTCGACATCCGCAGCCTTGTCGAAAAGAAGCTCACACTCAAGTCGAAGCTGACCGAATATGAACGCGAGGCAACACGCATCGAGGGTGAAAGGTCACAGCTTGTGTCAAACATGGCGCAGGCAAAGGGTGCCATCGCCGAAGTCGAGCTCCAGATCCTGCAGCTGGACAAGGAGTTCTCCAGCGAGACTGGCAGCGAACTGCGCGATGTCGACGCCAAGATCGCCGAATTCGAGGAACGAAAAGTAAGCGCCGAGGACCAGCTGTCACGCATCGACATTCGCGCTCCCTCCAGCGGCGTGGTCCATCAATCCTCAGTTCATACAGTCGGCGGCGTGATCAATGCGGGGGAGCCGATTATGTTGATCGTTCCCGACACCGACACTCTCACGGTCGAGGTGAAGGCCGCTCCGCAAGACATCGATCAGATCTCGGTCGGCCAACGCGCACTTCTTCGCTTCACCGCCTTCAACGTCCGCACTACGCCCGAAATGGAGGGCACGGTGTCCATGATCGCGGCCGACGTAACGCGCGATCAGCATACCAATGAAGTCTACTACGCAGTCCGCATCACGCCCGATCCGAAGGATTCGAAGAAGCTTGGACCCGTCTCGATCATTCCCGGCATGCCGGTGGAAGCATTCATACGGACTGGTGACCGCAAGGTGCTGTCGTACCTGATGAAGCCTTTGACGGACCAGATGATGCGTGCGTTCAGAGACCAATAGCCGAGCGCGGCGCTTGTCGTAAGGATCGGCGCTAACTTGGCTAACCTTTAGCGACGGAGACTTGTCATGGCAGCAACAGAGCTGAAACGTCCCATTTTTCTGATCGGCAACTATCGGTCGGGGACCACAATTGCACAAAAATTGATCGGGCTGCATCCTCACATCGTTACCTGGTACGAGCCGAAAACATTGTGGCTATATGCCGATCCGGCGCGGCGTCATGACGAATTCGTCGAAACCGATGCTACCGAAAGGGTCGCTCGTTACATTCGCGGCAGGTTCCTCGAATATCAGTCGCGGCACGGCGGCCGACAGATCATGGAAAATACACCCGCCAATGTCTTGCGCGTGCCGTTTGTCCACGAGATTTTTCCGGAGGCCATATTTCTCTACATTACGAGAAATCCATTTTCATACATAAGCTCAATGGAGCTTAAGTGGCAGCGAGCAAAGTCTTTAAAAGGCATAATACGCCTGCTAAAAATCACTCCCGTCACACAGATTCATTATTATGCAAGAGATATTATAAAGCAGGTGATCACAAAAAGGGTGCTCGGGAGGAAATATACATCGATCTATGGCCCGCGTTACAACGGAATAGATCGGGATTTGAAGGATAATGAAAAGTTGACGGTGATCGCGCGTCAGTGGGCGCGCGGCAATCGAAAGGCTCGAGAAGATCTCGCCAAGCTTGGCAACGGCCGCGTTCTGTCGTTTCGATATGAGGATTTGATACAGGATCCCGAACTGGTCTTGCGCCGCATCTATGAACATTGCGGGCTGAGCTGCACCGACAACATCGTCCGCATGGCCAAGGAGATGATCGACCCCGGCCGACAGCAGAAGTGGCTCCGCCTCGAAAGGAAGGACCTGACGGCGATCATACCGGAGGTCCGGGATGAGATGGAATTCTATCGCTACGAGATTCCCTCGCTTCTTCAATAGGCAAGGCGGACTGCGCGCCGGCGGGCGGCACCGCAGCCGAGGCCCCTTCGTGACCAATGCGGTCGTTTCATGCGGGCGCGGGAGCGTCGCCGAGCGTCACCCAATGTAATCGTGTCCCTCGGCGGATCCGGGATGGACGCAATGGCCGCCTGTTTGGATCGGCCGAAGAGTGGAGACAGGCGTGAGCAACGACAGGCGCGGGCTGGCAAAACAGAGTGTCGTGGGCATGTTGTGGACGGCCTTGTCCATGGGCGCCCTCGCTGTCGCCGAGCTTGCCTCACTTCTCATCCTGGCCCGGCTGCTCACGCCCAATGAGTTCGGCCTTTACTCCGCTGCGCTGATCGTCATCAAGTTTTCGGCGATCTTCCAGGGACTTGGCATTACCCCCGCGATCGTCCAGCGACCTGTGCTGGAAGAGCGACATCTCCGGGCCGGATTCACCTTGTCATGCCTCCTCGGCATCGTTGTGTCCGCGTTGGTCTGGGCGATGGCACCGGCAATTGCCGGCCTGCTTCGACTTGCCGATCTGGCTCCGGTCGTTCGTGCCATCTGCTTCGTGTTCCTTTTCCAAGGCGCTTCCATGGTGGCATTGGCCGCGGCCCAGCGCGCGCTGCGATTCCGCTGGCTGGCGCTCGTCGACGCCTGCGCCTTCGCCACGGGCTACGTCGTTGCCGGTCCGGTACTGGCTTGGCTCGGCTTCGGTATCTGGGCGCTTGTCGGCGCACTCCTGATCCAGCAATTCATCCGCATGGTCGTGCTGCTCGCTGGCCAGCCGCATCCGATGCGGCCCTTGCTGGAACGAAGCGCCATCTTCGAACTGCTGTATTTCGGAAGCGGTTTCACCATAGCCCGGGTATGCAACTACCTCGCCACCCAGGCAGACAGGCTCGTCGTGGGGCGCTGGCTCGGTGCAGATGCGCTTGGCCTGTACGGGCTGTCGTCACAGCTGATGACGACGCCCGCCGTCATTGTCGGTCAGGTTCTCGATCGGGTGCTGTTCCCGACCATGGCGCTGGTCCAGGAGCAGCCCGCGCGGCTTGCTCGCGCCTATCGCAGCGCGGTCGCGGGATGCGCCCTGATCGTCCTGCCGGCAAGTATGGTCGTGGCGATCGTCGCGCCGGAGTTGGTTAAGGTCACTCTCGGGCGGGGATGGGAGGGGGTTGTCGCCCCACTGCAGATCCTGGCGTTCAGCATGTTGTTCCGCACGAGCTACAAGCTGAGCGATTCCGTCTCGCGCGCAACGGGGACGGTCTACGCACGTGCGTGGCGCCAGGCCGTTTTCACCATCGGCGTCTTGGTTGGGTCCTTGATGGGGCAATTCTGGGGAATAGAAGGCGTGGCATTCGGCGTCGGCGCGGCATTCGGGATCAACTTCTTCCTCATGGCACAGTTGAGCCTCCGCGTGACCGGGATGACCTGGGGCGACTTCTTCATGGCGCACCTGCCTGGGCTAGCACTCGCGGGCGTTGTCGGAACGGGCGTCTGGGCACTCGTGGAACGGCTGCGCGAGTTCCATCTATCAGCTCTTCCCCTGCTCATCGATACGGCATTGCTGGCATCTGCCGGGGGCTTGCTACTGTGCTGGATCCTGCCGTCACTGTTCCTTGGGCGGGAGGGGCTATCACTGCTGCGTCTGCTTGCCGCCGTGGCGCCCGCCTGGCCCAGGATGAGGAAGGCAACTGACTGATCAAAATAGACTTCAGCGCTCGACCGCCCGGCCATGCATTGCGGGCGACGGCTTTCATGTCAACGTTACCTGTCGCCATGCTCGATCTGGGGTCGGAACCGCCCCCTCGTCGGACGCGTCGAGATTCCGATTTTAGTCGAGAAATATGGAGAGGAAATTCGACATGGCAAAACTGGCTGGGCTTCCCTGGACTGACACGAAACTCTTGCTGACGGACTCCGGCATTGACTCCGGCATCAAAGGCGACTGGCTGAACGTCGACGATTTGACGCTGCCAATCGGAAGCGTGAGCGGCAACGAGAAGACTGGCGATATCTCCGATCTGAGCGACGAAACTGCTGCGGAAACCGGCAAGGGGATTCACAGTCACGGATTGGATCGCGCCGCGAACAGCCTCGATCTCATTTCCGCGGATGGGATCACTCCGACATCGGGGAGCGATGGCGGATTGAACCTCAGCGGACTGGCCGAGGCGGCAGCCGGAGTTGGCATTCATCTGGACAGCAGCTTTCTCGATTTGTGGCAGGACGCGACAACGGGCCATGCCGACAGCCAAGTCACCTATGCCGCCACAACCCCTGAGGCAGTTGCTGACCTCGGCACGGTCTCGACGGGCGCCGCGGCCACCTCCAGCAGTCTCCTCGCCGCCGCCTCGAATGCAATCGACCCGATCTTCGAGACAAGGGTGGCGACCGCTGGCGACGATGTCGAGGAGAAGGGTTCGGGTTCGATCTCGACCAACATAAATGACCTGGAGCTGGGCTATGACAGCAGCACCCGACAGACGGTAGGCATCCGCTTCACCGCGATCGACATCCCGCAAGGCGCCATCATTACCGGCGCCTATATCCAGTTCCAGGCCAATGAGGTGAAGACCGGCGTGACCTCGCTGCTGATCAAGGGCGAAGATACCGACGACGCGAGCGCCTTCACCAGCGTCAGCTTCGACGTGTCCTCACGCGCGACAACGGACGCGTCCGCAGCCTGGACGCCGGACCCGTGGAACACGGTAGGCGAGCAAGGGCCGACCGAGCGCTCGCCGGACCTGTCGGCGATCGTGCAGGAGATCATCAACCGCTCGGGCTGGGCCGCGCTCAACGACATGGCATTTTTGGTCACCGGCACCGGCACGCGCACAGCCGATTCCTACGAATACTCGCCGGCCAGCGCTCCGCTGCTGCACATCGAATATCTACTGCCAGGATCCGGCAGTCCGGTGGCCTTTAACAGCCCGGCCGACGCCAACGCCGCCGCCAACCAGATCGCCGAGCTTGCCGCGCAAGGTGCATCCACCGGGATCACCGCCTCGGCCACGGATCCCGATGCCGGTTCGACCGTCGCCTACAGCATCAATGACTCGCGCTTCACCATCAATGCCAGCAGCGGCGTCATCACGCGCTCAGCCAACGGCACGCTCGACTTCGAGACCCAGCCGTCGATCAACCTGACGGTGACGGCAAAGTCTTCCGACGGCACCACCGCCAACCAGGCCTTCACCCTCGCCGTCCTCAACAGCGCTGAGCCGGTCGCCTTCAACACCCCGCCGGATACCGACACCGCAGCCAACCAGATTGCCCAGAACGCCGCCGCCGGCACGGCGATCGGGATCACCGCCTCGGCGACGGATCCGGATGCCGGCTCGACGGTCACCTACAGGATCGACGACACGCGCTTCGCCATCAATGCCAGCACCGGTGTCATCACGCGCTCGAGCACCGGCATGCTCAATGCGACGTCGGAGCCTTCGGTCGCCCTCACCGTCACGGCCACCTCGGCCGACGGCACCATCGATACCCACGCCTTCGCCGTCAGCATCACCGGTGCTAATCAGCTGCCGACATCAGTGACCTTGGCGCATACCATCCTGACGTCGCTGTGGTCGCCACCGAGCCCCGATCCCACGGATCTCGTCTATATTTCTCATCTCGACACGCTGTTGGTTGCCGATAGCGAAGTTGACGAGATGTCCATTTTTACCGGCAAGAATCTCTACCAGATGAATCTGAGCGGCACCCTGGCGGGCACGCTCACGACGATCAATTTTTCCGATGAGCCGTCGGGGATCGCCTACAATCCCACCAACCACCATCTCTTCTTCACGGACGACACTGGCACAAAGAGCGTATACGAACTCAACCCCGGACGGGACGGACTTTACAACACGTCGGACGACCTTGTGACCTCATTCAAGACGGCCGCATTCGGCAGCACGGACCCGGAGGGGATTGCGTATGATACAAAACGTGGAGTCCTATATGTCGCCGACGGCACAACGCAGACGATTTACACCATCGCTGCGGGTCCGAATGGCAAATTCGATGGTGTCCCGAGCACGGGCGGCGACGACATAGTCACGAGTTTTTCTGCGCGTGCGCTGGGGACCCCTGGCGACGAAAGTGTTGCGTACGATTCAGTCCACGATCTCCTTTATATCATTACGTCGAGGAACTCGGTGGCAATGGTAACGCCTACCGGGCAGTTATTGGGCACGCTCGATATCTCCGCGGCCCATGCCCACAAACCGTCGGGCATGGCGCTGGCGCCAAGCAGCGACGATCCAAGCCATAGTATGAGCCTGTACATCACTGATCGCGGCGTCGACAATGACTCCCATCCCACCGAGAACGATGGCAAGATCTATGAATTCCATATAAATGATTGGCTGCTCGCCTAATCCTGCACGGCGCGTGCTTCAGACCATCGGACCTCGTCATGCCCGGCGAGCACAGAGCGAGGTTGGTGCCGGGGCTTTCTTTTCGTTTGAAAACCCCGATACATTTTTTTGCCGCACTGATTTGAAGTTCAGACCCGTGAGCCGGTAGCCGCCGGCAAAGAAAAGCCCGGACCACTTGCGGCACACGAAAGTGCCGCAAGTGGTCCGGGCTTTCAAATGACAGGCTTACGTTCTCACAACGCTGTTTTCAGCGACCATGATGCTCGAAGAGCTTACGCCTGCCCGGGAGGACCGGAGTGGATGTGGTTCTTGTCTCCCCAACCATTGCCCGGGCGTGATCCGCCCGATTGGGCAATCGCCTTGGAGTTCAAGCTCGTGCCGAGCAAAAGCGTCACAGCCGGCGGCGTAACTGCCGCAAAACGCCCCGCCTTCTTGAGAAAGTCGCGGCGTGCCTGAGCTTCCGAGACCAGGTTCTCCTCAGTCCGTTCTGAGCTTTTTGTGCTTTCAGTTGACATGTCAAACCTCTCCACAAACCGTCTCAAATTTACAGATCGAGCTTATGCTTTGTGACCCGGGGGCACTAGTTCTCCAAAAGGCTTAGATTTTGGTGCGAGGGTTGAAAAGCGTGCGAGCAATGCGACGCAAAAAGTCCGACGGCCCACGTCGTACCAAGCCGTAGCCGCGTGAAAACCGCCATGTCCCCCACATCAAATTGCCGGCCAGGCGCAGCGGGGCTCCGACGACGGGGTGGGTCGCCGTGAAGATGCGTCTCCAGTGCTGGATACGGACCATCCGACGTTGTGCACATTTTGCCGGGATTCTGGTTCCAAAGAAATGATGCATGGCCAGGAGCTGGGTGTCGAGCGCATTACGGGCGGTTCCATCCGACATGGATTGCTGCAGTGACGTCCAATCCACGTCATCGCTTTCCGCCAATCGTGCCAGGTCATGAAGGTGCCTGAGATCTATCCTTCCGCGCCAGTAATCTCCCTCCTTGAGAAGGTCGTGCACCATCCAGTGCATAGCGCGAGACTGAGCGGTAGGAATTTTCACCCGAAGGCCGCCTCGCTGAACAAGCTTGGGGGGGTGACAGCCGTTCGCTCGGCTCGAGCGGAGCTCCAGCATTCCGGCGTCCTGCTGGCGGGCCATGCCTCGAGCGCCCGCCACATCGACGTAGCCAAGCTCTTCAAGACAGGCTCTGGCGACCGTCTCTTGGCGCGGATTCACAGCTAGATCAAGGTCACTCGTCATCCTGCTGGGAATCCGGCCGGCCGGTGAAAGGAACAACGGAATGGCACCCTTGAGCAGGAGCGGAACGATATCGCTGCCGTTGAGGGCCGCAACGGCTTCACGCAATTGGGAACGCAAGCGCAGGTTCCGTTCCCGATTGCAGTCGTGAACGAACCGAAGATACTCACGCACGTCCTGCGGGAGTTGGTGGATTTGTCCGGCACGCGCGAGGGAGGAAAACAAATCGGGTGTGAGCAGAGTGTGATTTGCCAAAGCAATCACTGCCTGCCAGTCGGCCCTGTCAGTCGGACTGCCGCGAAGTCCGGCGACCAACGCCTCAAGCGCGTTGCCCCTGCTCATCATCGGCACGCTTGTGATATAAGTTGTACCGCATCATCAAGCTTCGAATAGTTCAGGCAATAGGTTTCGGCCGATCCGATGAGTTGGGTCAGAACTTCGAACGCGGTGCCACTCAGCTTTCCGCCGGGTGCAAGCGCGCCGTTGAGAAGGCCGCGCAATGCGTTGGCAGGATCGACCGGCTCCAGGCAAGCCTTCGAACCGTGGCCTCGACGCAGCAGGACCACACTGCCGATGGGCAGGGGAGAAAGAGCCAAGGGCGCCGACGCCTTGGGCACGGCAAACCGGACACGCCTACGGTCGGGCCGGCGGCAGACTGGAGCATCGTCGAGATCGGGGCAGTATTCGGCCAGAAGCGGCCATGCCCCCGCCTTGACCGCGCAGGCAAACGGCAGGCCAACGCCGCGCCCCCTGGAGTCCAGCAGAGTAACATCATCAGCGGCAAAGCCGAAGCCTGCATGGATCAATGCCAAAGTCAGTGTTGTCTTGCCCGCGCCCGGATTGCCGCAAAGAAGGACCATACGTCCATTGCTGAAAAGGCCCGCCGCATGGAGAGCAAGTTCATAGACGCCGTGGTCGAGAACCTCGTTCAGCAATTGCCCTTTCAGCGTGACGGCTAGTTCGTCGGGAGGGCAGGACAGAATCCAATTACCATCCCGGAACAGATGGATCCGTCCATCGTGCTCAACTACCTCGAGTAGAACGTCGGCAGCCTCACTTCGAACCTCAAGATGCCGAAATACGGTGATTGCGGGGAATGCGTAGGCTGCTGGATAGACGATCCGAATGTTGAGGCCCGCAACGGCGACCACCTGGCTCACGAGTTCCTGAGCGGCTGACGGAGACACAGGCACGCGGGGCCGTATCAGGCTAAGCCGCTGCCAGTCCGCGAGCGCCGCCTCGACATGCCTGTTTGCCTCAAGCCTTTCAACGCCCCTGCGCATCATCTCGACCGAAATGGCTTGCGGTGCCATGCCTTCTTCCAGACAGCGCCAGATGTCGGCAGCAGTGTCGTTGATGGCGAAAATGGCCTGGTTTGTCGGGCTGAACAGGACGTTTCTTTCCCTGACGCGTACCAACCGTCCTTGAATTACAAACGTCGCAGGACTGTGATCGGCGAGGCGCGGTGTCGCAGTTCTGTCAATTGCCTCGTGCTGATTCATCGCGGTGACGGTCCAAGCTGTTATGGCAAAGCGGGTGTGTTCGATGGGCGAGCAACATGCATTGTCGTCACCGAGGGCTGCGATTTCTCACAGCACTTCGTCGGAAAACCTGGCCACATTCTGATGCGCTGCGATCCACTGGAGGTGCGCCCTGCTCCAGTAGCTCCTGGCGTCGGCGCCGGTCAGCACTCTGAAACCAGACGGCGGCAGCGGCAACGCGGAGGGTATTGGCGCGTCGGGCAGCCACAGCAACACATTGTCGCGACTTTCAATCGTCAGCCGCCATGTTCTTTCCAGGCGACGGAATCCACGCATGTTAGCCGCAGCCAACGCAAAAACCGATTCCGCAATCCGCAACCTGGGTGACTGGTCGACAGCTTTGATCGGCGCCTGATGTGTGATTTCGCCCTTGGAGAGAAAGGCGTGCATACGAATGAGGGATCTGTCGATCCGCACGGTTTGGCCTGTTCCGTCCCGTTCGTTTGATGCAGGATCCAGGCTGATCCCTGAGAAACATCCGTCGAACAGGCAGTCTTCAACGATGCCGCTGAGGAGATAGTCGTTCTCCACCGCATCATCCCTGATTTCGCTGAGCCAGCAGCCTTTTAGCCGAAAGCCGTCGGCGTGCTCTGCGAAACGAATGCCATCCCAGCAGCGACGCGCACGGATACCCTCTATTGTCGCGTCGGTGGTTCCGTCCCTGACAAGCAGAGCGGCGCTGTTGCAATAGGTGTCGCGCCAATCAGACGTTAGCGGCACCTGACCATCGAAGCGCCCTCCGGTAAGGCGAACGCCGGGGCAGTTGCGGATGACGAGGGGATAGCGATTGACGGGCAACGGCCCCTCGTCGCATCCCGTCATCGCGCTGGGATCGCTATTTCTGCTGTTGGCAACCGTGAAGGAAGCATTTCGAGCGTCGATTGTTGCTCCCGGCTCGAGGTTCTTAATCGATTGCTGTTCGAATCCATAGGCACCTGCCAGGACGAATTCCTTGCCTTTCGGCGTCTGTCCCCCTTGCGCTGAGCCCAAGCCCGGCAGCAGGGCGATCAGGGGATACAGGCCGGCGGCGCCCATGAATGATCGGCGGTTCATTGTGGTGCCCATTGACCTGCCGGATCGCCCAGCCGACGCCGTTCGAGACAGGCCAAAAGCACCGCCTCCAGAACCCTTTCGGCGACATCTTCGGGCGATGCCAACCTTTCCACGTCGACCGCCGCCAGCACGCCGACGTGATCTTCCGTTTCCATTCCTCTCTCAAGATCGGCCGCAATCTGGCGGCAAGCACAGTCCGCAGCCGACCAGAGATGACCGCCGCAATCAGGAGATGCCCTTTGCATCCGCGAGGACCGATCGCCCCTTTTCAGAAGTCGATTTCGTGCCAGGCCGATCTCGCCGCGCAGATGGACAAAAACCATGTCATGCATGCCAATGGCGAACAAGATGTCAAGCCACCTCTCCGAAGTTGCCCGATGCTTAGCTTTAAGCGATATTGAGAGGAACCCCTGCAACAGCCCCTGATCCATAATAGTGATAGTATTCTTTCCCTGCCTCTCGGTCTGGATATAGGCAACCAAAACTGAAAGGTTCCAGATAACCCTGATTGCATCGACAAACGACGATTGGCCACTCTCGATGACAAAACGTGCAATTCGGGCGAGCAACGAGCGAAACTGACGGTCCTTGAATCTCGGGGCAACAATACCGATCCTGTGGATCTGGCGGTCGATGAACGTTCTTGTCCCCCACGCTATTCTCACGTCGCCTGCCAGCGGGCCGCACCGTCGCAAGTCGTTCGCCAACAGGGTGGAAGCGGTTGTCTTTCCGATCCCAGGGAGACCAAAGAATTCGACGAATCGAATGTCTGTTTGAGGCGCGCTTGCTTCAAGGCTTGGCGGCAAGCCTAGCGCCAGCTCGCTAGTTGTGTGCGGAATCATTGGGTTCGGTTGACGAGGTTGGTTCTAGGAAGACAAAGGGACATGGCGGAAGCTCAATGTTGAAAGAGCTGAGTCCCAATTCTCGCGTACAGCTTTGGGCTCTCACCAAGCCCGCTCTGCATTGATCGTTGCCTGCCGCGGTAGAAGATGAGCAAAGCCAAGGGCAGCCAGAAGAAGGGCGCTGTTGATGGGCCGAAAGAATCGCTCATCTGGTTTGCGGCGATGTAGTTGAAAACGGAAACCGACGTTCCGAGCACCATCACATTAATTTCCGTCGAGTGGTCCCCCCTGTCCTTATCAAACAATGTACTGAGGACAGCGCTGACAACATATGTCACGACCACGAGTACCATCACTGACATCAACCCGACGCCGGGCACCCCCAGTGTTCTAAAGGCGTCGATGAACAGGTTGTGGCTATGGGGAGCAATATCGCCCACCCACTGCCCTGCGCCGACCCCCATAAACGGATGCGATAGGCCGAGGTCTATCGATATAGACCACAGCCGCTGCCGCGAGATGACCGAATGTGCCTCGCCTCCGGACAATTGGAGGGCGAGCAGATTGTAAGCCCGTGGATTGAGGTACTGCAATGCCACCAGGCTCGCTTCCAGCAATATCGGAGCCGTAACCATACCCGCGATTACTGCTACTGGGCTCTGCTTTCTTCTAACCAGATAGAAGCTGTATATTCCGAAGAACGCTCCGAGGCCTGCAACGCCGAGAACGAAATTTGTCTTTGAGCCCGATTTCACCAAACCCAGGAGCACCGCAATGATGCAGCCCAAGAGGAGAACACGGTGGGTGCGGGATGAGATCAGCTTCGCGGCGACAAGCGGCAGAGCAGCCGACAAGGCGATCCCGAGTTGGTTAGAGTGCTTGAAATAGCCTTCCGCGCGATCGGCAAATCTGGCATCGCCCAGCCCGATTGCGACTAGACAGGATGTTGCAACACTCATGATGATCATCGCCATCACTATCCTATCGATTGCCACGAGACCCTTTGGTCTGGTGGAAATCGCTGCGACTGCTGGAATAATCGCGAAACCGAACACCTGCGCAAAAACCGCGCGCATCGTCCTGATCGGACTGTCGGCGTAAAGCATCGACAGTAGGGACAGAACCATGATGAAAGCAGATATGGCCAGCACCGCAGTCGCCAGTGCCGCTTCGGTCCGATGGAGGCGTCTTGCTGTTTCGGCATAGGCACCGACGCTTACCAGGGCGCAGAACAGAGCAAGCAGGAAGGAAAGCGAGCCATCCGTTCCGGCAATCCGCGTGGCGCCAGGGAACCAGATGGACACGATCAGCAAAAGAACGGATACCTGCAGCATAGATGGGATGTCACACCGAACGCGTGATCTAGGAATTTCGTGCCGACGCAACTCTGCCCTGATGCGCAACGTACAGCGCCTTGTTGGCAAGCTGCCGCATGGCAGGTGAATCTCCGCATACCTATTTCACGAGCAGCCTAGGCTCAGCGGATGGACATGGAAATGTGCGAAAAGGGTGCATTGGGACAGGGTGCACTACGCCTTTTGTGCAAAGCGGCTGAGGTGCAGCGATTTCCCACAACTTGATCGACAGTCGGCCAGTCAGTGCAGCCGGATTGGGTGTTGGTACGGATTCGCAGATGTGGGAGACTCAGGTACGGCACTTTGAGTCTTCTGAGTCTTCCACACCATAGGAGATCGCCGTGCTTTGGGGCCTTGTCGCAGTCGGCGTGATCGGCATTTTGCTGGGATTTCGTTTTCGAGCGGCTGCGCTCATCATCATGACCGCGGTGACCGTCGTGATCGGCGTCGTTGCGGGCGGCATCGGCAGTTTGTTTGACTGGGGCCGCCTGGTTTCAATCCTGCTTCTCGTAATCGTTCTGCAGTGCGCCTATTTGCTCGGCCTCGTCCTTGGCGTCATCTGGCGCCGTGACATGTCACGCGAGCAATGACGATCCGCGGCTGCATTTTTCGCGCCCCGGCGCCGGAGCTGTTCGCCGTTGTTTTGCCGCCAGGACACGCCGGCGTCTTTGCGGCAACGACATGCATGAGAGCAAGAATTTGCGGTGCGCTTTACTTAAGACGCATGGTCGAATTTCATCACGGCGAAGACAGTCCGGATGAGAATAACGACATCGGCCCACAGCGACCATTCCCGCACATAGCGACTGTCGATGGAGACACGACTGGGATAGTCCATCGCGTCTCTGCCGTTTACCTGCCACAGGCCGGTTAGCCCCGGTCGGGTTTTTAGATAATCGATCGCACAGGAGCCATAACGTTGCAGTTCGTCGGGAACGACCGGACGAGGGCCGACACAACTCATCTCGCCACGCAGCACGTTAATGAGCTGAGGCAGCTCGTCCAGGCTCGATTTCCTGAGAATATGCCCCAGGAATGTGATGCGGGGGTCGTTTTTGATTTTCCAATTCTGCTCCCACTCCTTGGCGGCTTCGGGATTGCTCGCGAGATAGTCGGCCAGGACCCGCTCCGAGTTCGCCACCATGGTCCTGAATTTATAGCAGGCGAAGCGCTTGCCATTGAACCCGACCCTGGTGTGGGAGAACACCGCCGGTCCCCCATCAGTCAACAATATCAAAAGGGCAACCGCCAGCATGACCGGGGCGGCAAGGACAAGTGCGATCGATGCGACAGCCATGTCCATGATCCTTTTGGGCCGGCCTCCAAGCGGACGGAGGTTTTGGCCGATCCGGATGCTGGGCCTGCGGCGCTTTATGTCAAATGCGCTGATTGTCACGGGTCTCACCAAGAAACGCGGTTGGTGTTGCTGCCCAACTTCACAGCGGCTTGGGATTCTTGGCAAGAGAAGCAAAGGAGGTAGCGGCGTACCCGGTGCTCGTTACTCCTAAGCCTGACCCGGGCGTCGATGGCGTGGTGTCTATAAGCCTTCTGATCAAACGGCGTATCACCTAGCATCCGTTTGCTGCGGTAGCAGTCCGGGCAGGTCGGCTGTATTGCCAAAGTCTGCATTGGACCTGGCTCAGCCACCAGGAGACCAGGGTGCCAACCGAATCCAGGCCGTCACGCTCGTGGAGATACAGGAACCACGTTTGATAAATGCGCAAGGCGCAAAGGCGTCCGTCAAAGCAATGCAGGAAATACACGTGCATCACGCCGAGACAAGATCCCCCTGGGCGGTTTGTCAGCTTAACGGACATTCCAGGCTTACAGTTCAGGCTTATTTGACAGTGGAGCGCGCAACGTGGTGTCCAGCTTGATGCCTTTACCGCGTGATTTTACCGCGGCGTCGTTTGCTCGTGATATTCGCGAGATCGAGCTTGCCGAAGTACTTGCCATTGTGCGCAAGCAAATTGCCTTGCTTGATCTTGATCTCTCCGGCCTCACCGTGGTCGTTGGCGCTACGACAGGATACCAAGCGGTGACTGCCACAGCGGCGGCGCTCGCCAATGCCAGCCGTGTCGTTGCGCTCGCCCGCATAACCTCCAGACATCCGAGCGTGGCGGCCATCGCAGATGCGACGTTGGCATTTGCCAAACACGCTAAAGTCTCCGAACGCATTGAAGTGACGAATCGCATCGGCAGCCGCAAATGGCAGGACGTCGACCTCGTCACCAGTTGTCCCCAGGTCGGACCGATTTCGAGATCTCTCATTGAACTCTTGCCCTCACATGCGGTGATTTCGCTGATGGCTGAACCATGGGAGCTTCGGCCGGGCTTTGTGGACTTCGACGCCTGTGAAGAGGCCGGCATCAAAGTCGCGGCTCCCAATCTCAGCCACCCAGCCATAGACCTGCTACCGGAATTCGCGCGGTTATGCTGCATCTTGCTCAGCGATGCTGGTGTCGATCAACGAGCCGCGAGGCTCGCCATCGTCTGCGACACGCCCTGTGCACCATCCCTTGAGCAGGCGCTACGCGCCGGCGGGGCGAGAGTAAGTGTTTTTTCGCATCCCATGCTCCTGACCGACGACACATGGGATGTGATCGTGGTCGCGATGAGGCCGTCCGACAAACCTTCAATGGACATTAACAGCCTAGGCCGTATTTCCCGGAACTCTCGCCAAGCGCTCCTAGTGCAGTTCAGCGGCGGCATCGATCGCTCTGCCGCGAGCTATTTTGGCCTCAGGGTCTGGCCACCGAAGCGGCTCACCCGTGGTCAGCTAGGCCTTCCACTTGACGTACTCGGATCGGCTCCAATCGTCCGCAGACTGACGGGAGGGCTGAAGGCTGCCGAAGCAGCATATCGTGGCGTAGAGCTTGGACGGGACAGCATTGGATTTCTGGTGACGGCGGGGTCCGCAACGGTTGGTGCCTAAGCACAGGCCCAGTGTGCCGTTCGCGACAAGGCGCGGACGGCGGCATCGACCTTTGGAACTTACCAGAACGGCGAACCCGTGGTCCCGCCCTTAACGCGCCCGGCGGTTCATATTGCCAAGCCGGCCAGGCAAAGACCGATCGGGCAGCCTTCACAGCAACATTTGTCTAAGCTTGTACGCTACCTCGGTGCGGTTTGTAGCCTTGAGTTTTTTCATGATATTTCGGATGTGGACCTTGACGGTGCTCTCACAGAGGTTGAGCTCGTAAGCAATTATCTTGTTCGCCTTGCCTGTCCTGAGCGCCTCCACAACCGCCGCCTCGCGTGTGGTGAACATGCCGGTGAGCGGACGGGCCCCGTTTGTGGTCGAGTGGATGATCTCTCGAAGAGCCAGCACGCAGCTGGCGGGGACAAAGATCCCTCCGGCACGAGCGAGACCGATAGCCTCGGCCGCGACCTTCACCTTCACGCTGGTAGGGATGTAGCCTCGGGCGCCGCATTCGAGAGCAGCGAGAACCTCCACCGGCTCGTCGGAATCCACCACGACGATTACGGGTGCGGTGCCAAACTCGGAAATGAAGTGCGAAAGTTCCGCCCGAACGCTCTGGTCCGTGACCTTTCTGGCGCCGAGAATTACGAGGATCGCGGACGGTTGCGCTTCCCCGGCAATGTGCTGAATTTCGTCGAGTGATCCGACCGCGCTAACCCGCCAAGTGGGATTGTGTTCGATGAGGCCGCGCGCAAGGCATTCACGTTCGAGTGCTCGCTTGTCGACAATCATGACCAAGCCTTCGCTTGGGCCTCCTTCATCGAGATCGGACCCGCTAAGACCATTCGCGTCCGGCAGATGTCCATTGTGTATCGGTCTTGTTGCGTCGTTCCAAAAATCGGAAATTTGGGGGTGTCCCATCGCCTTACTACTCCTCTCCGTCGCTCCCTTTTTGTTTTGCCCCCTCTCGCAAAATTCGGCAGAAGCGTGAACTGTACGCTCGTTCATCATGTGTCAGGTTGCGTAGTTGTTAACTGACGATTGGATTCAAGGAGTAGGGCATACGCCGCCCCAACGCACGGACGTATGGCTTCCTCGCTCCATGGAGGTAACCCAACCTGGAAGGCATACTACGATGCTGTGGAAAAGGCGCATTAATCCTGGTTAACAATTTGGTAATTATATCTTAGGTAGCTAATATACCTGACCGTACTACAATCTGTAATTGTATTTCGCCATGAGACACCAATAGCGCGAACTCAAGATCGTCCGAACTGGGACCGCCGGTTGACCAGTTCTGCCTCGACCACCAGCGAGCTCACCGGCTTATCGGCTATCGGTGACCCCCGAATTGTGGCTCTCGTACTCCGTTCGTATGCTTTGCGCGTGTTCGGCGTGAGCGCATATAGTCCCCAGCCCCGGCGCGGTTTCTCACAAACTGCCCGTCGGTTAGGCCCGGTGTCCTAGCCCCATCCCAACAACGGGTGCCGGGCCGCTCCATCAGAACTCCTCGTTGACTAAAGGCCCGCCACCCCATTTGCGAGGCGACGAGCCCTCGCCCCAGCCCACACATCTATCAAAGCAATTGCGGTGCCAGACGTACTGATCCGTAACGGGTCACATTTGGCCCAGCGGCGGACGAGCTTCCACAACGGAGCTCGCGGCAACGATAGTGGGATTTCATGGACGCGCGCCCAAGCGTATAACGATCCGGCAGTCTTCTTGCCTGACCTTGCAGAAGCGCAGACCGTGAGAAGACTGCCGGTGATAGGGTTGCAGACGGCCATGTCCATTAGAAGCCAGATCGGATCGCCCGGCAAAGTGCAGGCCCGCCTTTCGAATTGCATCGCGGCCGACCGCCGTGGATGAGGGTCACCGGACGGCAATTCTTAACCTGTCCTTTTCCAGTGCGAGGAGCGCCCGCGATTATCTGGCGGCGCAGGAGAAGAAGTCGCTGCTGCGCTTTCTGACCTGCGGTTCGGTCGATGACGGCAAGTCGACGCTGATCGGGCGCCTGCTTTCCGACACCAAGCAGATTTTCGAGGACCAGC
>NZ_JAMYOR010000074.1:0-29539 GCF_040319965.1 Mesorhizobium sp. M0830
CTCCTTGCCCAGCATGAAGGTTGAATCAGATTTGCACGCCTAAGGGAATCCCACGCCGATTCAGCCTCAATTCATTCCGCTCTAATTCATTTTTTGACGCAGTTCCGGACGGAAAACCGTTTCACACTTTTCCTGGTATTGCTCTTAGCTCGGCAGCGCCGGCATCAGCTTGGGATCCGGTTTCTCAGCCAGGTGAGGCAGGTCCTTGCTGGCGATGAAGGTGTAGAACATGGGCACGACGAACAGCGTGAACATGGTTCCGACCAGAATGCCGGTGAAGATCACCAGGCCCATCGAGTAGCGGGCCGCGGCACCGGCGCCGCTGGACGTGATCAGCGGCACAACGCCAAGCGCCATCGCCGCTGTCGTCATCAGGATCGGCCGCAGGCGCACCTTGGCCGAGGCGATGATGGCGTCATGCCGCCGCATGCCATGGATTTCGCGCTGCTGGTTGGCGAACTCGACAAGCAGGATGCCGTGCTTTGTGATCAGGCCGATCAGCGTGATCAGGCCGACCTGCGTATAGATGTTGAGCGTGCCGAGACCCAGATTGAGCGGCACGATCGCGCCGAAGATCGACAGCGGCACCGCCATCATGATGATCAGCGGGTCGCGGAAGCTTTCAAACTGCGCCGCCAGAACCAAATAGATGACGAGAACTGCCGCCGCGAAAGCGATCAGGATGGTGTTGCCCTGTTCCTTTTCCTGCCGGGACTGGCCGGAATAATCGAGGAAGAAGGCATCGGGCAGGCTCTCCCTGGCGATGTCCTCCAGCGCCTTCAGCCCGTCGCCAGTGGTGACGCCGGGCAGTGGAAGCGCTGAAATCGTCGACGAATTCAGCTGGTTGAACTGCTCGACGGCCGCCGGCGCCGCATTGGTCGAAATCTTGACCACAGCCGACAGCGGGACCATCTCGCCCGTTACGCTGCGCACGAAGTATTCGCCGAGCTTGTCGGGGTTGTCGCGAAATTCCTGCGGCACCTGCGGGATGATGTCGTAGCTGTTGGAGTCGCGGTCGAACTGCGCCACTTCGGCGCCGCCGACCAGCAGTGTCAGCGTGCGACCGATATCGGCGATCGGCAGGTTCAGCGCCGCGGCGCGGTCACGGTCGATGGTCACCGTCACCTCCGGTGCGTCATAGGCCATGGAATTCTGCACGACGATGAAGCGGCCGGAGGCTTGCGCCTTTTTCTTGATCTGCTCGGCCACCTCGTACACTTCCGGGGAACCGCCGGTCGATCGTACCACCATGGAAATCGGCAGGCCGCCGCCGGAGCCCGGCAGCGTCGGCGGCGCGAAGACGAAGGCCTCGACGCCGGCGACTTTGGCGATACGGGCCGTAATGTCGGCCTGCAGTTCCTTGGAGTTGCGCTTGCGTTCCGCCCAGTCCTTGAAGGCATAGCCGACAAAGGCGCTGTTTGTCGTGCCGCCGAAGGCAACGGCCGAGAACTGCGCCCGTGTCTCGGGAATATCCTTCACCAGACCGAGGATCTGATTGACGTATGTCTCGGTATAATCGGACGTCGCATAACGTGGCCCTGTCACGATCGAGAGCAGAAAGCCCTGATCTTCTTCCGGCGCCAGCTCGGTTGAGGTCTTGGTGAACATGAAACCGGTCACGCCGACAAGCGCAAGCACGATGATCAGCGTCAAGGGGCGATAGTTGAGCGAACCGGTGACGGCCCGTTCATAGACATGCTCGACGCGTGCGAAGGCGCCGTCGACAATGCGCTGGAAACGGCCCGGCGTGCCGGATTTCAGGAGGCGTGCCGACATCATCGGGGTGATGGTGATGGCGATGACGCCCGACAGCACCACCGAGCCGGCGAGCGTGACCGCGAATTCACGGAACAGAGCGCCGGTCAGGCCGCCGGTGAAGGCCAGCGGCGCGAACACGGCTGCCAGCGTCATGGTCATGGCAACGATGGCTGATGCTATTTCGCGCATACCGCTGAACGCAGCCTGCATCGGTGGCATGTTGTCTTCTTCCATGTGACGATGGATGTTCTCCACCACCACGATGGCGTCGTCGACGACAAGGCCGATCGCCAGCACCATGGCCAGCAGCGACAGAAGATTGATCGAATAGCCGACGGCAAACAAAAGGAAACAGACGCCAATCAACGACAGCGGGATGGTGACGATCGGCATCATCACCGAACGGAAGGAGCCAAGGAACAAAAGGATGACGACGACGACGATGGCAACCGCCTCGACGATGGTCTTGAACACCTCTTCGATCGAGGCGCTGATCTGTTCGGTCGCGTCGTAGACGACCTCGATCGTCATGCCCTTCGGCAGAGTCTCCTGAATCTCCGGCACCAGCTTGGTGAGCGCCGCCGCCGTGGTCAGCGGATTGGCTGCCGGCGTCGGAAAGATGGCGAGGAAGGTGCCGGGCTTGCCGTTAAAGCTGACCCTGGTGTCGGTGTTCTCGGCGCCGAGCTCGACGCGCGCGACGTCGCGCAACCGCACCACATTGCCGTCGGTCGAACGCAGCGGCAGCTCGGCGAACGCCTCCGGCGTCTGCAATGTCGAGCGTACGGTGATCGATGAGACGACGTATTCGTTCTCGGTATTGCCGGGGGCCGACAGGAAGTTGGAATTGTTGATCGCCGTCAGCAGTTCGGAGGCCGTCACGCCGCGCGCGGCGAGCTTGATCGGATCGATCCAGACGCGCATCGAGTATTCCTGGGCGCCGAAGATCTGCACGTCGGCGACGCCTTCGACCGTCGACATGCGTGGCCTGATGACGCGCTCGATGTACTCCGTCAGCTGCTCTTTCGTCATGTTCGGATTCTGCATCGAGATGTACATCATCGCGAACTGCTGGCCGGTGCCCTTGACGATGACAGGGTCCTTGGAGGCGTCCGGCAAGGTACCGCGCACGCCCTGGACCTTGGACAGCACCTCGGTCAGCGCAACGTCAGGGTTGGAGCCGAGCTTCATCTGCACCGTCACGGTGCTGGAGGACGGGCGGCTGGACGAGGTGACGTAGTCGATGTTCTCGGTCGAGGCGACGGCGCGGGCGATCGGGGCGGAAATGAAGCCCTGGATCAGATCGGCGCTGGCGCCTGGATAGGCGGTGGTAATAGTGATCGCGGTCTCGTCGACCTTCGGATACTGCCGGATCGACAGGTTGAAGATGCCTTGGAAACCCAAGAGCAGGATCATGCAGGCAAGGACCGTCGAAAGGACAGGACGGCGAATGAAGAGATCGGAAACGCTCATTGCTGGTCGGCCTGCTTGTTCGCCGATTTGGTCGGGTCGACAGTGTTGTCCACAACGACGGACATGCCGTTGAAGAGGCGGTTCTGACCGGCGGTGACGACCTCGTCGCCAGCCTTCAACCCCTCGACGATCTCGACCATGCCGGCATTGCTGCGACCCGGCTTGACGAACACCTGCGACAATACCAGCGCAGGCTTTTCGCCGTCGGTAGCTGGCTTGGCCGAATCGGCAGCCTTGTCCGCCGGCTTCGTGGCGTCGGCTGGCTTGGTGTCTGCAGGTTTGGCCTCCGTCGATTTATCCGCTGCAGGCGCTGCGGGCTTTTCCTCCGGCTTGGCTGCCGCTGCCGGGGCCGCCTCGGCTGGTTTCGCCGGCTGCACCACGAAGATGTAGTCGCCATAGAGGCTTGTGGTCAGCGCGGTCTGCGGCAGCGTCAGCACGTTCTGTTCTTCGGGCAGCTCGACACGCACCTGCACAAACTGGCCAGGGGTCAGCTTGCCGTCGGGATTGGCGACTTCCGCCCTGATATTCACCAGCCGGCTGGACGAGTCGATCTTCGGGTCGATGCCGCGAATGGCACCGGCAAACGGCCTGTCCTCACCGCCGAAGCCCAACCGAACCGTCTGGCCGATCTTGAGCAACGGGAGTTGCTGTTCGGGAACCGAGAAATCGACCCGCATCGTGTCGAGATCCTGCAGCGTCACCACGGCGGTGCCGGGCGCCAGATACTGGCCAATATCGATCTTGGGAATGCCCACCGTGCCGCCGAAAGGCGCCGTCAGCTGCTTCTGATCGAGCACGGCCTGCAGCTTTGTAACCTGGGACGCAGAGGCCGAGGCCGCCGCACGCGCCGTGTCCAGCGTCGAATCGGAGCCGACGCCACGCTTGGTCAGTTCGATGGCGCGGGCCAGCGATGTCTGATCGAGCGCGGCCTGCGCCTTCTGTGCGTCGAGATCGGCGCGCTCGACGGCGTCGTCGAGCTGCAGCAGAACGGCATTGTCGGCCACTTTCTGGTTGGCGTGGAAAAGGATGCTTTTGACGATGCCGGTGGTCTCAACCGTCAGGTCGACGCCCCGCACCGCCTTGACCGTACCGATCGCCTCGATGCCCGGCGTCCAGGTCGACGGCTTGGCGATGGTCGTCGAAACGGTTGCCGCAGGCGGCTTCATCGAAGCGAAATACTGCTTGATGCCGTTGTCGCGCAGGAAGTTGAAGCCGACGATGCCGCCGACCACGACGACGAGCACGACCAGGACCAGGATGATGATAAAGATACGGAGTATGCGCATGCGCTTGAGCAAGGAGGTCCCCTTAGTCGAAATCCGGCGCGAAGCGCGGACATCGGGACACATATCGACTGCGGGTCCCGATTTCAAATAACGGCGGTCTTACTGTACCGTCTGGACGGTCTTGTCAATTGGGCCTAAGCTTGCGATGGGAGGCGCCATGAGAGCCCGAAGAAAGAACTCGCGCGAGAAAATTCTCGCTGCGGCGGCCGATGTCGCACGGGAGTCCGGGCCAGGCAGTCTGTCGCTGGAAGCGGTCGCCAGTCGCGCCGGCGTATCGAAGGGCGGGCTGCTCTACAATTTTCCGACCAAGGCCAAATTGATGCAGGGGCTGGTCGAAGGTTATCTGCGCGAGTTCGAGCAGGCGCTGGAAACCGCCCGCACGAATGACAAGGACGAAAATCCGCTGGCCGTCTACATCAGGCTGTCGGCCAATGATTACGAGGAAAAACAGCCGTCCGCGTCCTGGATCTTCTCGGCTATCGCCGAGGATCCCGATTTCATGACGCCGATAAAGACATTCAAGCGGCAGCTTTTCGAACGGCTGAAGGGCGAGACGCCCGACCTCAAATCGCTGCTGGTCTGCTATCTCGCCATCGAGGGATTGCGCAGCATGAACCTTTTCGATTCGGATGTCCTGTCGAAAGGCGAGCGAGACTTGCTGGTATCGTCCTTGCTGGAGATTGCCGGATAGGCGCGCCGAGCGCGCTCACTTCGCGGCGCGCTCGATGTCTCGGCGCAGGACGATCGCGGTGTCAGGTGCTCGACACCGCCATCATCGGCGATCAGATGGTGCAACGTGTCCAGCCTGTCGTGGACGGCATCTCGCTTCGGTGGACCGCTGAACCGCCCATTCCCTGCCTCTTTTTCGGTCCCGCGGGGATTGCCGGGAAGTGACCTAAAAGCCGGCAATTTTGGACATTAGTCTTGACACAAATACATATGTTCAATACCCGTCAGGCAATTGAACGAGCCTGCATTATGGGAGGAAAGCGGTATGGCTTCCAATGTTTCGCTGACGGGTCTTGCCCGCGATCTCGAGGAACGCGCCAAGTCCGGCAAGCCTATCCGGATCGGCTTGATCGGCTCCGGCGAGATGGGAACCGACATCGTCACCCGCGTCGCCCATATGTCGGGCATCGAGATCGGCGCCATTTCCGAACTGAACCTGCCCGCCGCCACCAAGGCGGTGGATATCGCCTTCCAGGAACCCGGGCACGCGCGCGAAGTGTCGAACGCTTCGGCGATGACGGCGGCGATGGAGGCCGGCAAGGTGGCGGTCACCAGCGATGCCAGCCTTGTCATCAACAATGATCTCATCGACGTCGTCATAGACGCTACCGGGGTTCCCGCCGTTGGCGCCGAGATTGGGCTCCGCGCCATGGAGCATGGCAAGCATCTGGTGATGATGAATGTCGAGGCCGACGTCACCATCGGCGCCTATCTGAAGAGCGAGGCCGACCGGCTTGGCGTCACCTATTCGCTGGGTGCCGGCGACGAGCCGTCCTCCTGTATGGAGCTGATCGAGTTCGTCTCGGCCATGGGGCACCCGATCGTTGCCGCCGGCAAGGGCAAGAACAATCCGCTCAACATCGATGCCATTCCCCCCGACTATGAGGAGGAGGCCAGGCGCCGGCACATGAATGTGCGCATGCTGGTCGAATTCGTCGACGGCTCGAAGACCATGGTCGAGATGGCGGCGATCGCCAATGCCACGGGGCTGGTGCCCGACAAGCCAGGCATGCATGGCCCGACTGCCACGCTTGGCGAATTGTCCAAGGTCCTGGTGCCCCAGAAGGATGGCGGCGTGCTGTCGAAGGTCGGTGTCGTGGACTATTCGATCGGCAAAGGCGTTGCGCCCGGCGTCTTCGTCGTCGCCGACATGTCGCATCCGCGAATCTCCGAGCGCATGGAAGATCTGAAGATGGGCAAAGGCCCGTACTTCACGTTCCACCGTCCCTATCATCTGACCTCACTCGAGGTGCCGCTGACCTGCGCCCGCGTCGTGCTCTACGGCAAGGCCGACATGGTGCCGCTGGCGAAGCCCGTGGCCGAGGTCTGCGCGGTGGCCAAGAAAGATATGAAGCCCGGGGAGAAACTCGATGCGATCGGCGAATATTGCTATCGCGCCTGGATCATGACGACGCCGGATGCGCGCGCTGCCAAGGCCATTCCCTGCGGCCTGCTGCAGGGCGGCTCGGTCACCGCGTCGATCAAGAAGGGCGAGCTCATCACCTATGCCAATGCCGCTCCCGCAGCGGGCTCCAAGATCGCCGAACTGCGCGCCCGCCAGGACAAGCTCGTCTACGGGTCCGTGGAGGCGTGATCATGGCCGGAGCCAGCAAAGCCGTCGCCGACAGTCGCGCCAACCTGCCTTTCGTCTATCGCCAGTACAGCGCCGAGCAACTCAGGCAGGTGCTCCACAAGATGTACCTCATCCGCCGCTTCGAAGAGGGGGCGGAGGAGTGCTACACGCGCGGCCTCATCCACGGCACCATGCATCTGTCGATCGGCCAGGAAGCCAGCGCCATGGGCATCTGCATGCCGCTCGCCGAGGATGATCAGATCACCTCGACACATCGCGGCCACGGCCATTGCATCGCCAAGGGCGCCGAGGTCAAGCGCATGTTCGCCGAGTTCTTCGGCAAGACATCAGGCTACTGCAAGGGACGCGGTGGCTCGATGCACATTGCCGACGTCGCCAAGGGTAATCTCGGCGCCAACGGCATCGTCGGCGGCGGCATTCCGATCGCCGTCGGCGCCGGGCTTTCCTCCAAGATGATGAAGACCGGCAAGGTCGTGGTCTCCTTCTTCGGCGACGGTGCCAACAATGAAGGCGCCTTCCACGAGGCGCTCAACATGGCTGCGATCTGGAAGCTGCCGGTGATCTTCGTCTGCGAGAACAATGGCTACGGCATGTCGACATCGACGGCCCGCTCGACCGCGGTCAAGAACATCGCCGAGCGCGCCGCCGCCTATTCGATGCCGGGCGTCATCGTCGATGGCAACATTTTCTCCGAGGTCGCCGAGGCGTCTCATCAGGCCGTCGCCCGAGCCCGCGCGGGCGAGGGGCCGACGCTGATCGAATCCAAGACCTATCGCCATCGCGGCCATTCCAAGAGCGACCGCAATCGCTATCGCACCAAGGAGGAGATCGAGGACTGGATGTCGAACCGCGATCCGATCACGCTGTTCGAGAGCGAGCTCAGGGAATTCGGCTTCATCGACAACAAGAGTATCGAGGCCATCCGTGGAGCGGTGGCGCAGGAGATCGCCGACGGCATCGAGTTCGCCAAGGCCAGCCCGTCGCCGGATGTTCGCGACACCGGAAATTATGTTTACACGGAGCAGGAGTGATGGACGCGATGGTGCGCGAACTGAGCTACGCACAGGCGATCCAGGAGGCCATGGCGATCGCCATGGACATGGACGAACGCGTCTTCCTGATGGGCGAGGATATCGGCGTCTATGGCGGCGCTTTCCAGGTTACTGGCGACCTGGTCGAGCGTTACGGCACTTCACGGGTGATCGACACGCCGATTTCCGAATTGGGTGGCGCTGGCGTCGCGGTGGGTGCTGCCCTCACCGGCATGCGGCCGATCTTCGAATTCCAGTTTTCCGATTTCGCCACCCTGGCCATGGAGCAGATCGTCAACCAGGCGGCCAAGATGCGCTTCATGCTGGGCGGCGAGGTCTCGGTGCCGGTGGTGATGCGCTTTCCCGCCGGCTCCGGCACCGGCGCGGCGGCCCAGCACAGCCAGAGCCTCGAAGCCTGGCTCGGCCATGTGCCGGGCCTGAAAGTCATCCAGCCGGCAACGCCCTATGACGCTAAAGGCATGCTGCTGGCGGCTGTCGCCGATCCCGATCCGGTGATGATCTTCGAGCACAAGCTGCTCTACAAGGTGAAGAGCCCGGTGCCTGAAGGATATTACACCGTGCCGATCGGCAAGGCCGATATCCGCCGCGAGGGCCGGGATCTCACCATCGTCGCCACCTCTATCATGGTGCAGAAGGCGCTCGACGCCGCTGCAGCGCTGGAGAGCGAAGGCGTCGACGTCGAGGTTGTCGATCTGCGAACCATCCGGCCGATGGACAAGCAGACCGTCATCGACAGCGTCAAGAAGACGTCGCGGCTGATGTGCGTCTACGAAGCGGTCAAGACGCTGGGCATCGGCGCCGAGGTCAGCGCCATGATCGCCGAAAGCGAGGCGTTCGACTACCTCGACGCGCCGATCGTGCGGCTGGGCGGCGCCGAGACGCCGATCCCCTACAATCCGGAGTTGGAAAAGGCCACAGTGCCGCAGGTTCCCGACATCATCACCGCCGCGCGCGACCTCGTGAAGGGGGTTCGCTAGTCGATGCCGACCGAAGTCATTCTTCCCAAGGTCGACATGGACATGGCGACCGGACAGATCTCGCGCTGGTTCGCCGAGGAAGGCGCGCGCGTCAAGAAGGGCGATGTGCTGTTCGAGATCGAAACCGACAAGGCGGCGATGGAGATCGACGCGCCGGCGAGCGGCGTCCTGCGCGATGTCACCGGCAAGGAGGGTGTCGATATTGCGGTCGGCGCGGCTGTTGCCTGGATCTATGCCGAAGATGAAAGCTATGCGCCAATCTCCCCCCTTGAGGGGGAGATGTCGACGAAGTCGACAGAGGGGGTTGCCTCAGGAGGCACCGTCTCGGCGCCGAGCACTGCCGAGATGACCCCACCCGACCGGCCTTTGGCCGGCCACCCTCCCCTCAAGGGGGAGGGGGGAACCCGCGCGACACCTTTGGCACGGCGCTTGGCTCGCGAGGCAGGCCTGAACCTCTCCGGCATATCCGGCACAGGCCCATACGGTCGCGTCGTCAAGGCAGATATCGACGCAGCACTTTCCTCCCCCCTCGAGGGGGAGGTGTCCGCGAAGCGGACGGAGGGGGTCGCCTCAGAAGGCACCTCCTTTGCGCCGAGCCCAGTCGAGCCGACCCCACCCGACCGGCCTGCGGCCGGCCACCCTCCCCTCAAGGGGGACGTTCTGCGCCTGTTCGAGCAGGGCTCCTACGAACTCGTCCCGCATGACAACATGCGCAAGACCATCGCCCGGCGTCTGGTCGAGGCCAAGACCACCATCCCGCATTTCTACCTGACGCTCGACTGCGAACTCGATGCACTGCTGGCTCTGCGTACGCAGATCAATGCGGCAGCGCCGGTGAAGAAGACCGACAAGGGTGACGCTCCTGCCTACAAGCTGTCGGTCAACGACATGGTCATCAAGGCGATGGCGATGGCGCTGAAGGCGGTGCCGGATGCCAATGCCTCGTGGACGGAAATCGCCATGGTCAAGCACAAGCATGCCGATGTCGGCGTTGCCGTGTCGATCCCCGGTGGGCTGATCACGCCGATCATCCGCAAGGCGGACGAAAAGACGCTGTCCACCATTTCCAACGAGATGAAGGATCTGGCCAGCCGCGCCCGCAGCCGCAAGCTGAAGCCGGAAGAGTACCAGGGCGGCACCACGGCGGTGTCCAATCTCGGCATGTTCGGCATCAAGGACTTTGCCGCCGTCATCAACCCGCCGCACGCAACGATCCTGGCGGTGGGCGCCGGCGAGGAGCGGGCAGTGGTCAAGAACGGCGAGATCAAAATCGCCACCGTGATGTCGGTGACGCTATCGACCGACCATCGTGCCGTCGACGGTGCGCTGGGTGCCGAATTGCTGGTCGCGTTCAAGCGATTGATCGAGAACCCGATGGGCATGCTTGTCTAACGCTTGGCGGGATGGTGTAGGCTTGCGAAGCCGGCTCACAAACAGAACGCCTTGTTGTCTCTCGCGTGAAGAACCTGACTTCACCGATGCCGGTGGCTGGGCACGCTGATCGCCTCACCGTGGCAGTCGCGTGCCGACTGGGCGACGGAGGGCCATTGGTTCAGCATCAAACTGCCGACCGCGCTGCCGGCGGAAATCCGCCAGCCGCGCATCGGCCGCGACGATGCCAGCCAGCCGGGCGACGAAAACGCGGCGATCGATGCCGGCTTCGTCAGCATCAATCGGTTGAATTGGTTTGGCGAAACGCGCCTGGACGAACGGCTTCTGGACGGGATACCGAGCCGGCGGAAGAGCCAGCCGAGTCGGAATCGCGCCAACGCCGGGGTGGCTCGACCCCCTGTGCGTTGTCATCCAGATCACCAACCTGTCAGCGGTTAAGTTGCGCCAATCCTGTGCCCATGCTTGAACCTGCCGCGATTTCATTCCACATCGATGAGGATGAACGGCAAGACAGGAGAACGGCGGCATCTGCTGTGGGGTTTGCCCGCATCGATGATCCTGCATGCACTCATCGCAGCGCTCCTGGTCTACAACGTGCCCAAGGCTCCAGAACAGCCGCAGCAGGAGCAAGCGGTCAATGTCGCGCTCGTGCCCCCTCCTGATCAGCCAAAGCCGAAACCGCAGCCAAAGGAGCCCAAAGCCGAAAAGCTGCCGGAGCCGAAGGCTGAAAAACCACTCGAGCAGAAGATTGAAAAGTCAACTCCGGCGGAAAAACAGCCGCCGAAGCCCTCGCCGATCGAGGTTCTGAAGCCTGTTTTTCAGTTCGGCGACAGGGATAGCGGCCCCAGGAAATCTCTGGATGGGGCCAGCGCTCAAGACAACTCGCCCTCGCCGGCCAAGGATGAACAGCCGAAGCCGGCTGCCGTGCCGAAGCAGACAGACGACAAAGTTACCGCCTCGGCAGACCCAGCGGAACCGGCAGCGAAAGAGATCGAGCCCACCCAGGAGAAGCAACCAGCTTCGGCCAAAGACGTAGATAAGCAGCAGGCGGACAAACAGGAACCGGAAGCGGACGACAACGGCAAGCAAGCAGCCGCGTCACCGACACCGTTGGCTGCTGCCGCCGATGACGGTGAGATCGAGCTTCCGACATCAGTCGAAGCGCCGAATCCCAGACCCACAAATGCGCCGAAGCCCGAGCTGCCAAAGGTCCCGAAGTCCGCAAGCGAGAGCGCCAGCAGGCCAAGTTCCGCAGACGTCGCCGCTGCATCGCGGCGCTATTCAGGGCTTCCGGGTGTTCGCAGACTCTATTCACAAAGCGCGACCGGCGATGGGTCGGCCACTAGCTCGATGGCCGGAGTGCCTCGCGGCAAGCGGGCTGCCAAACTTTGCGCCAGTGCGCTGCAGCAGCAGTTGCTGGACGCTTCATACTTTCCCGAGTTGATCCCAAGTGTTCCGCTGAAGGCCGGCAATATCCTTGACGCCCCGGATGTCGCTTTCCGCACGACAACCACCTGGTATCACCTTGGCTTCCGGTGCGAGGTCGACACCAATGCGACGAAGGTCTTGTCTTTCAATTTCCGTGTCGGGCCAGTGATCCCGGCCGACCAATGGGTCCGCCTTGGACTGCCTGTTCGCTAAGAGCTAGGCCGGCACCCCAAACCCAGCCAATTGCCGGCTAACTTCATGCCAATCGGCACATACGAAATCGGCACCGGCAGCCGTCAGCCGCGCGCTGTGCTCGGTATAAGTGTGGCCGCCGCCGGTATAGCCGATCGCTCTCATGCCGGCGGCGACCGCACCCTGAATGCCGAAGGGCGAATCCTCGATGACGATGCAGTCGGCGGGGTTGGCGCGCATCTTGTCGGCGGCGAACAGGAAAATGTCCGGCGCGGGCTTGCCGTTCTTGACCATCGAGGAGCTGTAGATCGCATCGCCGAAAAACCGCGCCAGTCCCGTAACGGCCAGGCTATGGTTGATGCGCTCGACTGAGGATGACGAGGCAACGCAACGGTCGCCGGCAAGCGTCTGCAGAAACGCGGTGATGCCCGGTGTCGGGTTCAATTCCTCGGAGAACAGGATCTTGGTCTCGGCCCAGATGTCGCCATCCGCCGCCGCTGGAAATTGGTGGCCGGTCAAATCCCTGATCTTGGCGATGATGTCGGACTGCTTCATGCCGATGCACTGGGCGATGATGCCGGTGTTGACGCCGAGCATGCCGTGCTTTTCATAGACGCGCTCATAGGCCCGCGCGGCCAGAGGCTCGCTGTCGACGAGAACGCCGTCGCAATCGAAAATAATAGGCCTTGGTCGCGCCACGCGCTTCTCCATCGAGTCAATTCCGCACATCGCTATCGGCAATAAATCAAATGTTCAATAGCGCGGGTGTTTTGGGCCACAAGCCGGCAGTTCAAAGCTGGCGCAGCGCATCGCTCGCACGCGAAGTCCCGAGCGCCCGTTGCATGGCTTGCCGGGACTGTGCGCGATCCGGCGTTATCCAGTTCGGCTCGGCACCGAGGAAGCGGTCGAGGAAGGCAACCGCGTAGGCCGGCATCTCGGTCACGTTCTCGCGATAGGACCACCAGGTGCGCAGATCGTCTGCGCATTTATCGATGCTGGGCGCCGTGCCGAATTCTTGCTCGTGGATCGCCGAAATCGCCGAGACGCAGTAATTGGTATAGAGGAATCCTTCCGGCCAGAAGCGGACGATTTCCAGCGTGCCGGCATTCGTTTCCGTCTCGATCAGCTGGGTAAGGCCGGAGATTTCCCTGGCCGGCGCCTGTTTGATCAACTCGCGCAGCACCAGGCCGGCGGCAAAGACGATGAAGTCGGCGCGATCGATCGCGGCGAAGCGCTTCTGCGCCTCCATGATCTCGACCCAGTCGAGAAAAGCCCTGGTGAGCTTGGCCTCATCGATCTCGAAGCGAACGCCGAACGTGTCCGAGACCACCTTGGCGCTGCCGCGGAACGTGGCACGGAACCAGCGCAGCTGCCGCAATCGATGCCGAAGGTCGGGCATCAAGGCCAGTTCGTCCCTGAAGGGCAGATCCATATTCCTCGTATCCTGTTTCCTCGTTAGGGTAGCACAATGGCGCCGTCGCTGAAATCTGTCAGCGTTCCTGTGGATGACCGCAGATATGGTCAATATCATACATATTGACATTCTCGGAAACAAATGTTCTCACTTTGCTGTTGTCACGTGCCGGTCCAATGTGCGGTCAACTGAGGCTTCGGGAGGAGAACCGAATGGCGATTTGGCAGTGGGGACTGCTTCTGCTGGTTATTGTGTGGGCGCTGCAATCGCTCGGCGTCTGGCTGCAGATGCGACACTATTCGGATGTGTTCAGGGGCGTCACCGATCAGTACAAGGATGGCTTCGTCGGAGCCGGCAATTTTCGCGGTCGATTGGCCAAGGGCACCATCGCGCTTGTCGTGGTGACACCCGATCTGGTCGTGCGCCGCCTGATGGTGATGAGCGGCCGTTCCGTGTTCACCAAATTCAAAAGACATGAAGAGTTCGAGGGCGTTCCCCTCGATCGACTCCGGTCCAACCCTGCAATCATGGGGGAGGGGGAATCCGGTGTGGCCGAGGCCGTGAAACGGGCGATCGAACAGATCGACAAAACACGGTCGGAGCCGGGGAAGAAGCCGGGTCTGTCCGGCTTGAACATAGCAAGGGCCTAGAGGACGGATGATTTTCAGGTCGGATCGACCTGAATCTGAATCCACCTCTAAATCAAAGGGACAGAGGACGCCGCGCACCGACTGGAATGAACCGGCGGGTGGCATAAGGAGGAGAAATGTCTGTATTTTCGTTGTTGGCGCAGCATGCCGACATGGCGGTGCACAATCTGCATGTCGCAGGTGCCATGGTCTCGGATGCTGCATTGCATGGCAAGCTCGCCGCCGAGCATGCTTCCGATCACCTCGTTGTCCTTGCGCAAGCGGACAGTGGACCGATCACCGTCGATCAGTTCAAGGAAAAGCTGAAGGACGTCCAGCAGGAAGAGCAACTCGGCTGGCTCACCGCGATCGGCAAGTATTTCATCGGTATCTTCCAGAAGGGCGGCGAGGTGTTCGCCGGCTTCGTCACCGGCATCATTCCGACGCTGGTGGTGCTGATGACGGCCTTCTACGCCGTCACCGAACTGGTCGGCGAAGAGCGCGTGCACGGTCTGGCGCGGGGCGCCGGTCGGGTCGCACTGACGCGCTACACGCTGTTGCCGCTGCTGGCGGTGTTCTTCCTCACCAATCCGATGGCCTACACGTTCGGATCGTTCTTGGAAGAAAAGCACAAGCCGGCCTTCTATGACGCGGCCGTTTCCTATGTTCACCCGCCGCTCGGCCTGTTCCCGCATATCAATCCCGGCGAATATTTCGTCTGGGGCGGCATTCTCGTCGCTCTGCTGGAGCTGGAAAAGAAGGGCGCCGTCGTCGCCGGTTACCACGTCAAGGTGGCGATCTGGTACGCCATCGTCGGTCTCGTCGTCATCCTGCTGAAGGGCATGCTGACCGAACGCATCACTTCCATCATGGCGCGCCGCCAGGGCGTCGAGCTGTAAGGGCGGGGAGGACATCATGGACAAGATATACAAAGCCGTACAGATTTCCCAAGGCAAGACCGGCTGGGGCGGCCCACTGGTCATCGAGCCGACCGCACAACGAAGCAAGGTTGTTTCGGTGACTGGCGGCGGCATTCACCCGGTGGCGCAGCTCATCGCCGACATGACCGGTGCCGAAGCCGTCGACGGCTTCAGGGCGCCGCCGATCGAAAGCGAGATGGCGGTCGTGGTCGTCGACTGCGGCGGCACCGCACGCTGCGGCGTCTATCCGCGCAAGCGCATTCCGACCGTCAACCTGACGCCGGTCGGTCAATCCGGGCCGCTGGCCCAGTTCATCACCGAAGACATCTACGTTTCGGGCGTAAAGCCGGCCAACATCAAAATGGCGGACGGATCCGAAACGGTCACCACTGCAGGGGGAGCAGCAGCGATGGGTTCGAGCAATAGCAATGCCACTGCGGTACCACAGCCGCTGCCAAGCGAGGGTGGGCTGATCGGCCTCATCAGTTCGATAGGCCGCGTCATGGGGCGTATCGTCGGTATCTTCTTCAATGCCGGGCGCCGCACCATCGATCAGGTCATCCGCAACGTGCTGCCGTTCATGGCCTTCGTGACCATGCTCATCGGTCTGATCCTGTACACCGGCATCGGCGATGTGCTGGCACAGCCGATGGGGCCGCTGGCCAACAACATCGTCGGCCTGCTGATCATCTCGGCGATCTGCGGCTTGCCGTTCCTGTCGCCCATCCTCGGGCCAGGCGCTGTCATCGCGCAGGTCATCGGCGTCGCCATCATCGGCCCGCAGATCGCCAACGGCACGATTTCGCCGGCGATGGCGCTGCCGGCGCTGTTTGCCTACAATACCCAGGTCGGCTGTGATTTTGTCCCCGTCGGCCTGGCGCTCGGCGAGGCGAAGCCGAAGACGATCGAGATCGGTGTTCCGGCGGTGCTGATCAGTCGCCAGATCATGGGCCCGGTCTCGGTGCTGATCGCCTGGGTCGTCAGCCTGATCGTGTTCTAAGGTCAATTGGAAAATGAGGTTCGCCATATGACGGTTCTTCTGAGAACGCGGGTCACTTCCGTCGGCCCCGAAGTGGCGGACCTCGCCGAAGCGGGCGTGGTCATCCTGTTTGCGGATGGCTCGCCGCCGGAGCTTGCCGAGGTTTCGGTGCTCCACCAGACCGAGCAGGGACCGAGTGACGGAGCGCCCGCCAAGGGCGCTTCGATCACCCTCGGGCCGGTTTCAGCTTCCATAACGGCGGTCGGCGCCAGCGCATGGAGCAAGGTGTTGGAAATGGGCCATGTCGTCATCTCGTTCAACGGCGCCGCCGAGGCCGAGAGGCCAGGCGAAATCTGCGCATCGCCGGTCGATCCGGAAGCGCTCGTGGCCGCCCTGAAGTCCGGTACGATCATCACCATCGCCGCCTGACGGCATTCGCGCCGTCATCCGTGTGACGGTGGCGCCAAGAAAAGCAGAGTATTTGCCATGGAACGCTCGACCATCGTCAGAGTGCATGAAGGTTTGCACGCCCGTCCCGCGACGCGGTTCGTCAAGCTCGCCAAGGGTTTCGAATCCGATGTCGAGTTGGTCAAGGACGGCAAGGCGGTGAGCGCCAAGAGCTCGGTCAAGCTGATGCTGCTGGCGGTCAAGGAAAACCAGGAGGTCACCGTTCGGGCCAATGGCGCCGACGCCATCGAGGCCATCGAGGCGTTGATCGGCTATCTGGAAAATCCGAGGGCTGGCCTTGAGGATGAGGAACACCAGCCGACCGGCGATACCGGGCCGAAGCCGGCGGTCAAGCCCGCAACCGAATCCGCACCGGCGTCACCTCGAGCTGCAACCGGCTTGCGTGGTGTGGCCGCGAGCGAAGGCTTCGCCATCGGCCCGGCCTTTGCGCATTTCCCGCCTGATATCGCCGGGCAGGGCCGCGTGTTGCAGGCCGAGGAGATTGCCGGTGAGATCGACAGGTTCCGCGCCGCTGTCGCCGCAGTCCAGACGCGCATGGACCAGGCGCTGGCGCAGGACAGCCTGTCGGCTGGAGACCGCGGCATCGTCGCCGCGCTCCGTGACATCGCCGCCGACGCCAGCCTGACCGGCGAGGCCGAAAGCCTGATCAGGGGCGGCAACGACGCGATTTCGGCTGTCATCACCGCGGCGTCCACCATCGCCGCCGATTTCAGCGCTGTCGACGATCACTATCTCAACGCACGGGCGGATGACGTTCACGCGGTCGGCCGGCAGATCTGCCTGGTGCTGCTTGGACAGGACGATGTCAGCCTCGAGAACATCCCTCAGGGAGCTATCCTGATTGCCGATGACATCGGTGCCTGGGATCTGGCGCGCGCGCCGCTGAAGCGCATCGGCGGCGTGATATGCGGCCATGGCGGCGCGACCTCTCACATCGCCATTATCGCCCGCTCGCACGGCATTCCGGCGGTGCTCGGCCTCGGCGACCAGGTCAATGCCTTGCGCACCGCGCGAGAAGTCGCGCTCGACGGCAACAATGGCCATGTGATCATCGACCCCGACGAGGCGACCCGTGCCGATTTCGCCGGCCGCGTCGAAGCGGCGGCAAAAGAGCGCGCCGGATTGACCGTCTTCAAGACGGTGACGCCGAAACTCGCCGACGGCAGGATCGTCGAAGTCGCGGCCAATATCGGCTCGCTGGAGGAAATCGAGGCAGCACAGGAGGCTGGCGCGATGGGCATCGGCCTGTTCCGCACCGAGCTTCTGTTCATGCGCCACATGCACCTTCCCTCCGAAGACATGCAGGCGGAGACCTACGCGGCGCTGGCCAAGGCATTCTCGCCATATCCGGTCATCGTGCGGACGCTCGACATTGGCGGCGACAAGCCGATTGTCGGCATCGAATTTCCCGACGAGGAAAACCCCTTCTTGGGCTGGCGAGGCATTCGCATGTGCCTCGACCGGCCCGACATCTTCAAGCGCCAGCTGCGGGCGCTGCTGCGGGCGGCCGTGCACGGCAACATCAAGGTGATGTTGCCGATGGTCTCCGATATCAGCGAGGTCAGGCAGACGCGGGTTCTGGTCGATCAATGCGCCGCCGAACTGAAGGCCGAGGGCGTGCCGCACGCGGCGTTCGATCTCGGCGTGATGATCGAGACTCCGGCCGCCGTACTGATCGCCCCGGCGCTGGCCAGGGAAGTCGCCTTCTTCTCGATCGGCACCAATGATCTCACCCAGTACATCATGGCGGCCGACCGGCTCAACCCGACCGTGGCCAAGCTCAACGACGTCACCAATCCGGCGGTCATGTCGGCAATCGAAATGACGGCCAAAGCCGGCGTCGCCGCCGGCATCATGGTCGGCATGTGCGGTGAGGCGGCCGGTCGTCCCGACCTTATCGCCACCTTCGTGGGGATGGGGCTGACCGAGCTCTCGATGAGCCCGGCTTCGATCCAGCGCGCCAAGAAGGCGATCATGGCGATGACGGCGGAAGGCTAGCCGGAGTCTCGATAATTACGGCAAATGGGCAAGCAAGGTGGCGAAAACGGGTGTCAGTTCGGCGATCGGGTTCGCCTTGGCGCAGGCCTGAACGATACGGTCGCGGCGGATATCGGCTGCCAGGATCGCGATTTCCAGCATATCAGGTTCCGGCGAACCGTCCCTGCCGGTGGTTGCCAGCCCGCAGGCCAAAGCGAGCGGCGCCAGACAGCTTATGTCGAGCGCTTGGCCGCTCGCCCGCGCCGACGTTTCCGGCGCGGCCTCGGCAAAGCGAACGGGATGCTGGTTGAGGCACTCGACCAGCAGCGCCGAACAAATTGCCGCGATCGCCTGCAATCCGGCGCCCGGCGCGGCCAATGCGGCCAAAAGGTCGCCATGCCGCTTGCGCATCGTGGCATGGACGGCGGCAAAATCAGCTTCGTGGATGCGGGCATTGTCGATATTCAGGCCGGCAAGCACCGCCTTGGTCAGGTAGTACATATCGCGCCGGAACAGGCGCTCCGCGCTCAGCTGGCGATCCTCGTTGCCGACCGGGAAATAGGTGCCGAGGCCCTTCACGGTTGTGCCGTCCACCTTTATCGGGCGCTCGTGCGGGACGAAGGATTCAGCGATCGACAGCGCTTCGTCGACTGCACTCGCGGCATGGCTGAGCAGGCCTTCGATGCCCTTGCCCGGAAACGGTGGCAGATGGCTGGTTGCTTCGCGCAGAATACTGGCGTCGCCGCTGCCGTCATGGCGGCTCTGGCGGATGGCATCGCGGACTTCCCGCAGCCGGTCCTTCAGGTTGACGCGGACATCTTCGGAGATTTGTCGGAGCATGGCGGATCGCCTCGAAATTGCTGCGGATGGCCGCCAACAGGGAGTGGCCACCACCTCTACATTGTTCCTATCGATTGGTAGATCAATAGGCGATACTAGACCAGCATGCAGAATCGGCGACGGCGCGCTCGTCCTTCGCCGCAGGGGGAGAGACACGCGTGGGCAGGCGACGACAGGGTGAAAACGGCGACGGCCGCGGCGAGGCAACCGAGCAGGTCGCCGGCGAAAGCCGGACGGATCGCCTCAGGATCCGCGCCGCCTGGATGTATTTCGTCGAGCAGATGACGCAGAACGAGATCGCCGATGTGCTCGGCGTCGGCCGCGTCACCATCGTGCGCATGCTGGCGGATGCCCGCGCACGCAATGAAGTCAAAATCAGCATTGAGAGCGAATTGTCGGAGATCGTCCGGCTGGAGCGCGCGCTGGAAAAGACGTTCGGCTTGCAACAGGCGCTGGTGGCACCGCTTTCCGCGCCCAATGCCGATCCGGTCCAGGCGATCAGCGCCAAGACCGGCAGCTTTCTCTCCGACACGATGAAGTCCGGCATGCGCGTCGGCGTCGGCTGGGGCCGGACGCTGTTTTCGAGCCTGCCCTTCATCAGTGCCAAGTCGCTCACCGACTTCAAGGTCATTTCGCTGCTTGGCGGTGTCGGCGTCGTGCGGCGCTACAACCCGGCAGAGTTCGCCTGGCGCTTCGCCCAGATCTTCCAGGGCGACGGCTATCTGATCCCGACGCCGGCCGTGGTCGATAGCGTCGAGACGAAGATCGCGCTGGTCGAGCGCTGCGGCCTGCAGGAGGTTTTTGAGATGGCCAACGTGCTCGATGCCGTTCTGCTGAGCGTCGGCGGCATCGCCTCGGCCACAACCTTCTCTCTAGGCGGCTTTCTCAAGGAGGCGGATCGGGAGGCCCTGCTTGCGCGTGGCGCCGTTGGCGACCTGCTGTTCCATTTCTTCGACCGCAATGGCGATCTGGTCGACCATCCCGTCAACAGCCACGTGATGTCGGTGGATGTCGATCGCCTGCGCAAGGCGCCGATCCGCATCCTCACCTCGGGCGGTGCGGAGAAGACCGAGGCGCTGCTCGGCGCCATGACCCTGATCGCGCCAACGATCCTGATCACTGACGAGGAAAGCGCACGGCGCATGCTGGAAGCGGTCAGCGGAAGCTGAAGCTGTCCGTGATGTAGTCCGGCCACGCCTGCTGTTCGTCGAAAACGGCGGCGAGATCCGGTGTGTCCGCCAGTATTCCACTGAGCACCAGCGCCGTGGCGACGCCGGCGCTGTTTCCCCCTGATATGTCGTGCTCGACGCTGTCACCGATGCAGACCACGGTGCCGCGGTCCGGCTCGCCTGCCAGCGCCAGTGCTGCGTCGAAAATCGCCCTGTAGGGCTTGCCGATGCGGGTGACGTTGCCGCCCAGGCTCTCATAGAGGTCCGCCAACCTGCCTGCGCCGAAGCGTGGGCCGAGGGATGTCAGCATGACGGAGTCAGGATTGGTGCAGAAGCATGGCACCCGCCGCGCCGCTGCCGGCTCGAGCAGGTGGCGGTAATGGTCGAGGTCGTAGCGGTCGCCCTCGCTGGCTGAAATCAGCACCAGTTCGGCGTCTTCGCCGGCCTCGGTCAGCATAAAAGGCAGGCCCTCGGTGGCCGTGCGATCGTCGTCGCGGCTGATCAGCAGGCATTTTGTCCCCGGGCGTAGCTCTCCCGATGCCGCCATGTCATGAAAGGATCGCCACGCCACCTCTCCGGAGGAGACAAAATGGTCCCAGCTTCCCGGTTCGAAGCCGAGTTTTATGAGCCGGCTTTCATTGGGCTGCGCCCGCTTGCCGGAATTGGAAATCAGCACCACGGTCTTGCCGGCGCGCTTCAGTGCCGACAGGGCCGCCACCGCACCCGGATAGGGCCGCGTGCCGTCATGCAGAACGCCGAATTGGTCGAGCAGGAGCACGTCGTAGCGTTCCGCCAGCGGCCCGATGCCCTCGAGACGTTCTACGTTTTTCGTCCTCATAGGAACTCCGCCTCGCTTGCACCCTGCAGCGCCAGCCGCGCCGTGCCGGCGGCGGCCTCATCGGAAAGCGCGGGCAGAAAGTCGACGCCGAGCTGGCGCTGCCGGATCGCCGTCCAGGCCGGATTCGCGGCACCACCGCCGACGCTCCTGACCGATGTCAGCGCAGGCGCACCGAGTTCGGCAAGCCGGTCATAGCCAAGCGCTTCGATCGCGGCGATGCCCTCGAACATCGCCTGGAGATAGTCGGCATCGTCCGCTGGCCGGGGTGTGAGGCGTGGCGGCAGCGCGGGATCGGCGATCGGGAAGCGTTCGCCAGCGGTGCTGAGCGGGTAGTAGTCAAGGCCTGTCTCGGTCGTGGGGTCGATTGCCGCGCTGAGTTCGATGATGCGCGCGAGCGGAAAATGCTGCGCCAGCACCTTGCCGCCGGAATTCGACGCGCCGCCGGCCAGCCAGGCGTTGCCAAGCCGATGGCTGTATATGCCGAAGCGCGGCGCCGAGATCGGCCGATCGGACAGGATCTTGATGGTCAGCGAGGATCCTAGAGCCGTGACGCCGTCGCCGATAGTCGCTGCGCCGGTCGCCAGGAACGAGGCGCAGCCATCCGTGGTGCCGGCGACCACGGCCACATCGCGCGGCAAGCCGAACTGCTCCGCGGCGGCAGCGGTGAGAGCGCCGGTGACATCGCCCGGCTCGACGACGCGCGGCAGCAACTCCATGCGCATTCCGGTCGTCGCGATCCAATCCGGCCAGCGGCGGGCTTCGACATCGTAGCCCGTCTTCAGAGCATTGTTCTCGTCGCTGACATCGAAGCGGCCGGAGAAGTTTCCGGCGATCCAATCGGCCTGGTGCACCATCTTCGCGACGCCGGAAAGGCGCTGAAACTGGAGCGCCTTGGCAAGCCCTGATGTTGGGCCATGCGCAGCACTTGCGGCCGGCGCCGCGCGTGCGATCTTGGCCAGGATGTCGTCATCGGCGACCTTGTCGTTGTACATCAGCGGCTCCGCCAGCGGTCGCCCGGCGGCATCGATCGGCAGCAGCGTGCCCGACGTGCCGTCGACGGCAATGGCGCGGACCGCTGCGCCGTCGATGCCGGACAGCAGCTCGATCAGCGCCGCCTCGACCGCTTGCCACCATGCCGCCGGGTCGCGGCCATCACTACTAAATCTGTCGAGCGGAACAGCCGAATGCCCGGCTATGGAGAAATCCGGGCGCATGGCCACGGCGCGCGCACCTGACGTGCCGATGTCGATGCCGATGGCAAGTGGCATCATGGCATCTGTCCTTTGCTCTATGTTCGTTTGAGCATGATTTTTTCCGAAAACCGGTATCCACTTTTCGGGATCATGCTCCGCCGGCCGCGTTGAGCTTCTGGCGATACTGCTCGGCGTCCCAGTTGACCAGCTCGTCATTCTCGGCGGCGGTGAGATAGTTCAGCCGCGCCGCGACGTCGATGCGCGCCGTCACGTCGGCGAGGCAGCGTTGCATGGCGTCGGCTCCGGCACTGGCATCGCCGCGCATCAGTACGCCAGCGCCGGGAAACAGGATCGCCGCCGGCGCCGTGTCCAGCCGTGCGATGGTATCGGCCACAGTCTCGCCGGACCCGGCGACGGCGGAGCCTTGGCCGAGGAAAATGACATGGTCCGGATAGAGGCTGCCGGCCTCCGCCATGCGACGGCTCTCCGGGTCGAGCGCAACCGCATGTGCTTCGACATCGGCCGGCAATCTGTAGCCACTGTCGCCGGCAAGTGTCGTCAGGGCCGCAATGTCGGGCGGGGCGGTCGTACGCGCCGGCCGGGCCAGCAGGGACCTGACACGGCGCAGCAGAAGCTCCGCCCCGGCGACGGTTTCGGCGGCGACGACCAGCCCGTGATTGGCAAGGATCAGCACGTCGACATCAGGCCGAAGCTTTTCGGCGATGCCGCGGGCAAGCGGCAGGCCTGGCCGGAAATAGGGCACATAGGCCCATTCGATGCCATCGAGCCGCCTGGCGGCCTCGGCCTCGCCATCAGCTTGCACGGCAAGCGAGATGGTGTCGACGCAGTGGACATGCAGAACGACGCGCTGCGGCATCAGGGCGTGCACCGTGGTCTCGATTGATGGGCGCAAGCCGCGCGGATTGAGCGCCGCAATGGTGAAGCCCTGCGGCTGGTCGGCGGCGCGGTCGCGCTGTTCGACGGCCCTGAGCAGCGGCGCCATCGCCACCGGCACCATGATGTCGTCGGTGAGCGCATCCTTCAGCCAGGTGCCGGAGGCCTTGATCCACAACGTGTCGCCGGCTTTCAGCGAGGTGTTGCCGCCCGCCGCCTGGGTCAGATGCGGGCTCCGCCCGATGCTGGCCGAAAGCGCCCGCAAGGCGGCCAGTTCCTGCGCGTCAGCTTGGGTTGCCATGGCGCTTTTCCTCCGACGGCTCGGCCGTGTCCTGCGCGAAATCCCGTTGCCGGGATCGAACTGGCGCTGATATCGCAGATGCGAGTGATCTACGTCAATAGTGATCTACTATCATCAAAACCCGCTTGCAATCTGGCTACTGTTGAGTAAGTTGCGCCAATTGCCATGGAAAAGGGCACTCGGGAGGAAAGAGTGAGCGACTCCGGCCGCCAGCGTCAGATCGTTGAACTGCTGCGGGATCGCCCGTTCGCCTCGGTGCGCGAGCTTCAGGAGCGGCTCGGCGTTTCCGCCGCGACGGTCAGGCGCGACATCGACAGGATCGACGAAGCCGGCGAGGCGCGAAAGGTCTATGGCGGCATCTCGGCGCTCGATGGCGCTTCCCAGGCGGGTGTCGCCTATGCGAGGCCCTATGACGAGAACCGCGACCTAGCGGTCGAGGCCAAGCGGCAGATCGCCGCCCTTGCCGCGACGATGGTGCGCGACGGCGATGCAGTCATCGTGCATGGCGGTTCGACCTGCTTCCATCTCGGGGTCAAGCTCGCCGAGCGCAACATCCGGCTCTACACCAACTCGATGCCGCTGGCGGCCTATCTGAGCGACCACGGCCATTGCAGCCTGACCGTTGCCGGCGGCGACCTGCATCGCGAACCCGGCATCATCCATTCGCTCATCCAGCCCGTGCCCTTCTACGGCTCGAAATTCTTCCTCGGCGCGCAAGGCATTGGCCAGGAAGGCGTGCTGGAATCGCATCCCTTGCTAGTGCGCTCCATCATCGACCTCAGCCTCTGCGCCGACCAGATCGTGGTGCTGGCCGACAGCCGCAAATTGTCGATCCATGCGCGCAACGTCGCCTTGCCGCTTTCCCGCATCGGGACGCTGGTCACCGACGAGGGCCTCTCCGACACTGACGCGCGCATGCTGGAAGACGCCGGCGTCATGGTGCGGATTGCCTCATCCTCGGGAGCCATGCAGTGAAGGCGGCGGTCCTTGATTTCGGCAAAACCAATTCGAAGCTGTTCGTCTTCGGTCAGGACGGGCGCATTCTCGATGAGCGCCGGACCCAGCCGAACTGGGTGCGCCAAGGCGGCTTCAGCGTGCTCGACGAGGCTGCGCTCCACGAGTGGGCGCTCAATGCCGTCGCCGATGCGGTCGACAGCCATGGCATCGAGGGGCTGATGGTGTCGGGCCATGGCTGCACCTTCGCCCTGATCGACGAGGTGGCGCTCACACATCCGATCCTCGACTACGAGCAAGAGCCGCCGGCCGAGATTGCCGCCCGGATCGATCGTTGCATTCCGGACTTTGCCGAAACCTTCTCACCGCGACTGCCGCTCGGCTTCAACTACGGCCGCCACATGCTGTGGCTTGAGGCGGTTGATCCGGAGGCGTTCGCGGCGTCGAAATCGATCCTCGGCTATCCGCAATACTGGAGCTGGCGCCTTGGCGGGCGAGCGGTATCGGAAGTGTCCTATCTTGGCTGCCACTCGCATCTGTGGGCGCCGCGCAAGCGCGATTTTTCCTCGCTGGTCGACGCGCAGGGTTGGCGTGACCGGATGCCTTCCTTCGAGCGCGCCGGCACCGTGATCGGCGAACGGCACCTCGGCAACGCGGCTCGGCCGATCGCCATCCACAATGGCGTCCATGACTCGAATGCGGCGCTGCATGCCTATCGCCGGCAGGAGCTCGGCCCGGTCACCGTCGTTTCGACCGGCACCTGGGTCATCGTGCTCAATCCCGACTGCCCGCTCGACGCGCTCGACCAGGATCGCGACATGCTGGTCAATGTCGATGTCGACGGCGGCCCGGTGCCGACCATCCGTTTCATGGGCGGGCGCGAATTCGCAACCATCAGCGGCGGCTGGCAAGGCGAAATCGGCCTGTCCTCGATACAACGGGTGATCGACGCTGGCATCATGGCGCTGCCGAGCTTCGCGCCGGGCGGGCCGATGTCCGGCCAGTCCGGCCGGATGGTCGGGCGTACGCCCGATGCCGAGGAACGGGCGGCCGTGGCTTTGCTCTATGTCGCGCTGATGGTCGACCTGTCGCTCGACCTGATCCATTCGAACAACACCGTGATCGTCGATGGCGGGCTGAACACGGGCGGCCGGCTCGCCGGGTTGTTGGCCGAGCTGCGCCCCAGCCAGGCCTTCCTGCAAGGCGCCACGCTGGAAGGCAGCGCCACGGGTGCCGCGGCGCTCGCCTTCGAGAGTGTCGGCCGCGAATTTGCCGCCGAGGTTCCGGAGCCGGTGCACGCATCGCGTTTCACTGGATTGGCGTCCTATCGCGATGATTGGCATGCCTTCGCTATGGATCGGGGCATCGCCGGTGCGGCGGCGGGAGGCGCGCGATGAGCGCGGCTGCCAAAGTCGAGACGGCGCGCCAGCCGGTGCTGGAAATGCGGCACATCTCCAAGACATTCGGTGCGATCCGCGCCTTGCAGGATGTCTCGCTCAGCGTCCATGCCGGCGAATTGCATGCATTGATGGGCGAGAACGGCGCCGGAAAATCAACGCTAATGAAGGTGCTTTCAGGCGCCTATCGGCCGGATGCCGGCGGCGAGATCCTGATCGACGGCATGCCCGCCGTGACCGGCGATCCGATCAAGGCGCGCGCCAGCGGCGTCGCGGTGATCTATCAGGAGCTGTCGCTGGCGCCCAATCTGACGGTGGCGCAAAACATCTTCCTCGGCAACGAACCACGCCGTTTCGGCATCGTCGACCGTGACCAGTGCACCCGGCGGGCCACGGAGATCATCGCGCGTCTCGGCGTCTCTTTCTCGGCCCGCGACGTGGTCTCCAGCCTGTCGCTTGGCGAGCGCCAACTGGTCGAGATCGCCCGCGCGCTGTCGACCAATGCGCGCATCATCGTCATGGATGAGCCGACGACTTCACTGACCTCGCGCGAGACCGACCGGCTGTTCGAGGTCATTGCGACGCTAAAATCGCAAGGCATCGCCATCATCTACATCAGTCACCGCATGGAAGAGGTCTACCAGCTTGCCGACCGCGTCAGCGTGCTGCGCGACAGCGGTTATGTCGGCACGCTCGGGCGGGCCGAGCTCAGCGCCTCGCGCCTGGTATCGATGATGGTCGGCCGCGATCTGTCCGCCTTCTACAAGAAGGACCATCGGCCGCCGGACGAAAAGCGCGCGGTGGCACTCTCGGTGCGCGGCATGTCCGACGGCCGTCTCTTGAAGAACTGTTCGTTCGACCTGCACGAAGGCGAGGTGCTGGCGCTGGCGGGTCTGGTCGGCTCCGGCCGCACCGAGCTTGCACGGCTGATCTTTGGCGCCGACAGGCGCACATCCGGCACGTTGGAACTCGACGGCGAGCCTGTAACCATCGGCTCGCCGCGTGAGGCGCTCGATGCCGGCATTGCCTATCTGACCGAGGACCGCAAGGAACTCGGCCTGTTCCTCGACATGTCGATTTCCGACAACATCAATATGGGCGTGCTGGCGAAGGATGCGGGCGCAGGCGGCTTGCGCGACTTCGCGGCCGCCGAAAGACGCGCTTCCAAGGCTGTTGCCGATCTCTCCATCCGCACCGGTTCGGTGCAGGCCAATGCCGGCTCGCTGTCGGGCGGCAACCAGCAGAAGGTGCTGCTCGCCCGGCTGCTCGAAACCAAGCCGAGGGTCGTCATCCTCGACGAGCCGACCCGCGGCGTCGATGTCGGGGCAAAGTCGGAAATCTACCGGCTGATCGACAATCTCGCCAAGCAGGGCATCGCCGTCTTGATGATCTCCAGCGAACTGCCGGAGGTGATCGGCGTCGCCGATCGCGTGCTGGTGATGCGCGACGGCACGATTTCGGGCGAGGTGACGGCAAGCCAGGGCGAGCCGCTCAGCCAGGAAAAAATCATGGAACTTGCAACGGGAGCGGCTCAGCAATGACCGACAAGGCGACCGAGATCAGCGCAGGCGGCCAGGCCACGGGCGCGAGCCGGCGGTTGCGCACGGCTTTCGCCGCCCTCGGCATGCTGCCGGTACTGATCCTGCTGGCGGCCGGCTTCCAATTCCTGAACCCGCGTTTCCTGACCGAGACCAATTTGCTGATCGTCACACAGCAATCATCGATCAACATCGTGCTTGCGGCCGGAATGACCTTCGTCATCCTGACAGGCGGCATCGACCTGTCTGTCGGCGCCATCCTTGCTGCCTCGGCGATGGTGGCGGTGATCGTATCGCTGGTGCCCGATTGGGGCCTGCTCGGCGTGCCGGCGGCCATTCTGGTCGGCCTCGGCTTCGGCGTCATCAACGGGCTGCTCATAGCATATATCAAGCTGCCGCCGTTCATCGTCACGCTCGGTTCGCTGACCGCTGTGCGCGGCGTCGCCCGCCTGCTCGGCCAGGACACGACGGTGTTCAACGCGGACCTGCCGTTCGACTTCATCGGCAACGGTTCGCTGTTCGGCATTCCCTGGCTGGTCATCATCGCGCTGTCGGTGGTGGTGCTGTCTTGGCTGGTGCTCAAGCGCACCGTGCTCGGCACCTGGATCTACGCCGTCGGCGGCAACGCCGAGGCGGCACGCCTGACCGGCATCAAGGTGCCGCTGGTGCTGCTCTTCGTCTATGGCGTTTCCGGCCTTCTGGCTGGCCTTGGCGGCGCCATGTCGGCGGCCCGGCTCTATGCCGCCAACGGCCTGCAGCTCGGCCAGTCCTACGAACTCGATGCCATTGCCGCTGTCATTCTCGGCGGCACCAGTTTCGTCGGCGGCGTCGGCTCGATCTGGGGCACGCTGATCGGCGGCCTGATCATCGCCGTGCTCTCCAACGGGCTCATCTTGGCCGGCGTTTCGGACATCTGGCAGTACATCATCAAGGGATTGGTCATCATCGTGGCGGTCGCCCTCGACCGCTACAGGCTCCAGGCCGGAGCTCGAACGTGATTGACCTTAGTCGCCGGCGTCAACGACCGGTTTGTGTAACGCACCGTGAGAGGCGCGGGGCAATCGGAGGAAAGCAATGAAGACCATCGCCAAACTGCTCTGCGGCGTCGCACTCGCGTCGCTCGCCATCGCGCCTGCTTCGGCCAAGGACCTCAACAAGGTCGGCATCTCGGTCGGCCTGCTCGGCAACCCCTTCTTCGTCGCCACCATCAAGGGCATCGAGGATGCGGCCAAGAAGATCAATCCGAAGGTCGAGGTGACGTCGGTGTCGGCCGATTATGACCTCAACAAGCAGGTCTCGCAGGTCGATTCGTTCATCGCCGCCGGCGTCGATGTGATCATGCTCAACGCCGTCGACGCCAAGGCTATCGCGCCGGCAGTGAAGAAGGCGCAGGCTGCGGGCATCGTCGTCGCCGCCTTCGACGTTTCGGCACCCGGCGCCGACGTCACGGTGATGACCAACAACGTCAAGGCCGGCGAAGAGGCCTGCCAGTACCTGGTTGACCATACCGGCGGCAAGGGCGACTACGTCATTCTCAACGGGCCGGCATCGTCGTCGATCCTGGAGCGGGTGAAGGGCTGCAAGAACGTGCTGGCGCAGCATCCCGAAATCAAGATCCTCTCCGACGACCAGAACGCCGAAGGCTCGCGGGACGGCGGCCTGAAGGTGTTCCAGTCGCTGCTCACCCGCTTCGACAAGATCGATGCCGTGTTTGCCATCAACGACCCGACGGCGATCGGCGCCCAGCTTGCGGCCAAGCAGCTCAACCGCTCGGAGTTCCTCTTCACCGCCGTCGACGGCGCCCCCGATATCGAGAAGGAACTCTCCTCCGGCACCTCGATGATCAAGGCTTCGGCCTCGCAGGACCCTTATGTGATGGCTGGCCAGTCGCTGACGATGGCTGCTGAACTGCTGGCCGGCAAGAAGCCGGCGGAGCCGACCGTGCTGCTCGACCCGAAGCTGATCACAGCCGAGAACCTGAAGGACTACAAGGGCTGGACCGCGGCCCGCTAAACGTCCCTCAGCAGCGTGGGGGGGGGGGGGGGGGGGGGGCCGGCGGCGGGCGCCAGCCGGGCCGCCAGGCCCGGCGGGACCCAGGAGGGGCCCGGGGGGGGGAGGGGGGGGGAGGGTTGGAGAAGTGGCGTGAGCGG
>NZ_JAMYOR010000075.1:0-29286 GCF_040319965.1 Mesorhizobium sp. M0830
CCCACCTTTTTTTTTTTCAGCCGCGCCTCTGCCTCCTCTTCCCCGCGTGTGGTGCGCTGGGGCTTTTTGTTTTGCTATTGCTGCTGTTGTTCGGTGTCGCCCCGCCGCCGCCCCGCCCGGGCCCCCGGAAATTCTCCAACAGATAGCTGGCCGGAACCGCGCGGCGGCTCCGGCCGTCGCGCTTACTCGGCGGCGATGTTGAAGGGTTCGCCCCCCTCGGCCAGGGCGCTGCTGTCGGCGAGCGCACCGTTCGTCGTGTCCGGCTCGGGGGCTTCCGGCTCCAGTTCAGCAACAGCCGTCGATCTGGCATTCGCCCCTTCCTCGTCTTGCCGCTCAGCGAACACCGCAGGCTCTGGAGTCCGCAAGGCTGCAGGCAGCCATCCGGTCCCGGCGAGCAACTGCTCGGCGGCTTGCGCCATTGGCTGCTTCTTCAGGTCCGACAGCCTCTCTGCCGCTTCCTCGCTGGCAGCTTCGCGCACGGCGTCGAGGATATGCGCCTTGGTGATGCGCCCGAGATAGGTCCGGACGGTCGGCGTCCAATGTGTCGTCATATCGAGGTTGACGGCTGTCGCCAGCCTGTCCGTTGTCTCGTGGGCGCGAGGCTTGCGCTCCCAAGGCTGCTTTACGGCATTGACGGTAAGCGAGGCGCAATGGGCGAACAACGCCATGACGCTTGCATGGTCGAGCGAGGCGATGAAGCCCCACAGGTCAGCCACATCGCGAGGCATGTCCGCAGCCCACTCCGCATGTCGGTCCGCCAGGGCCTTGCCTGCCGCCGTATCCTCGATGCCGCCCGCGTGACCGGCGAGATAGGCGCTGGTTGGGCGGATTTCGAGGCAGTGGGCTTCGGCACCCTGATAGAAGGTCTGCGCGGCAAGCGTATGGGTCACCGCGACAAGGGCGATGTCCGGCTGTTCGCCAAGCGCGAGGCGAAGCCCAAGCGTCCGATGAGCGGTCAAGTCGCGAATGAGAAGGTCCGACAACGGCTTTCCGTCGTCCTCCGCTTCTTCGTCGCTGCCACCATCGGAATCCGAACCGCTGCCGACTTCGATGATTTCGCCATCGTCGTTGATGGCGAAGTCCTCGCCGTCTGAGCGCGTTTCCGCTTCCGGTCCCACCTGCTCATCCTCGGCGCGGATGAAGCCACGTTCGATGCGGGCCGCTCCGTCATGGGAAAGCACGACGAACACACCGCCACGCGAAACAACGTCAGGATCATAGGCGTGACGCAGTGCGTCGATGCGCTCGATGTCAGCTTCAAGCTTTCCGAAACGCTGATCGACATCGTTCGGCAGTACCTCCGCGCTATCCCATTCTTCCGTGAGCCGGTTGAACTCGTCGGAAGCCGTTGCGTAGGCAGCTTTGTCTTCATCCGACAAATCCACCGGCTGCGGGTAGGTGCGGCGCAGGCCATGTGCGTGCGGATAGTCGATATGGACATCAGCCCATTTCCAGCCTTCGGCCTGCCTGACGCTTTCCGAGATGCCCTGGAGCTTCTCGATCACCAAGCGGTCGAGCAAAGCGGCATCCTCGTAGAAGCCGCCACGATCCTCGGTGAACAGGTCGCGCAGGATGGCGCCACCAGCTTCCATGTAGGCTTCCGCGCCGATGAAGACGGCTCGCCGGTCGTTTGCTGCAACATGCGTGCGCGTCAGTTCGCGGCGGATGATGTAGGGCTCTCGATTGTAGGTGAGGCTTTCGAAAACCTGTTCCTGCCGGGCGTGATCGTCGGTGATGGCGAAAGCCATCAACTGGTCGAGGCTCAGCTCGCCGTCGCGATAGACCTGCATCAGCTTGGGGCTGACCGCGCCGAGACGTAGGCGCTGCCGCACGACATGCGCGGTAATGCCGAAGCGAGCGGCGATTTCCTCAGCACCCCATCCACGTTCCTCGTGAAGCTCGCGGAACGCCTCGAACTGATCTGCGGGGTGCATATCCTCGCGGGTGATGTTCTCGTCCAGGCTGATCTCGTGCGCATCGTTCACGGTGTCAACGACGCAGCGGATCGGTTCGGTCTTCTTGATCTGCTTGCGCGTGACGCGCAGCAATTGCGCTAGCCTGCGGCCTTCGCCGATGCTGACAAAATAGAAGCCGGTTTCTGCTCCCTCGCCGTCAAGCTCCGGTTCCACCACTAGGTTTTGCAGGATGCCTTTGGCGGCGATGCTCGCGGCATAGGCTTCGATGATCGCCCCGCTGTGCGGAGTCTTGCGCGCATTGCGGGGCGACTTTTTCAGCTTGTTCAGTGGAATGAAAACCTCCGTGCCGCTCTCGCTGGCAACTGCGGTCTTCGCAATCGTTTCATTGGTTGTCATGGTTCTGGTCCTTTCCCGTTACATGCCGAAGGCATGCCCCTCGGCATGCCTTCCGGGGGCGCGTGAGCGCGCGGCAGAGAGGGGGGCGAATGCCGGCGAGCGGAGCTGGGCTGCGCGCCGAGCGGGGTGAATTGGATCAGTTCAGAGGATGCCGGTCATTCACCGCCTTGCGAGCGAGCGGCCCCGCTCTGTCGCAGGCGGCAGTCGCGGGGGAGAGATGGCTAAGACCATCTCTCCCTTTCTTTTGCTTTGGAGCCGATCATGCCTCTTAGAAGGTCCGAAAGGCGATAGAAGCGACGCCCAGCTTTCTGAGAGCACCGGCGACTTCGGCCCTCGAGCGACTACCGAACGCGTTGAAATTCTAGTGAATTGACGGGCCGCACCGATGTAAGACGCCCCTCAAGGTAGTATTGATGCGCCTTCGCTTTTTCACAACGTAGGTCGAAGATGCCGGGCGAATATCTTTTCTCAGAAGGCTCAACTTTGGATTTGGCTCGGCAGTTGCCCCAGAAGGCAATGGAGGAGTTGAAGGCGTATCCAGAGAATGTGTTTCTTTCAACACCCGTCGAAGATGCCATTGCCACCTTGGTTGAGAAATATCGCCCAAGAATTCCAGTTCTGGACGAAGATGGAGTGTGGGTTGACGAAAGGAGCAGACCTACCAACCCCGGCGTGAAAGATATGATATTTTTGAGGACCGCTACGGGACGCCAGAGCCTCATCGGTTTCATGTCGTGGTCTTTCACCTGCCGTTCAGTGGCGATGGCGGGTTCTTTCGGTTTCAGCCATCGCGCGCTTCATATCCCGGACCTAAGGCAACGGTCTATGGAAACGAGCTTCTGATAACGATTGAGACGGGGAACCGAGGCGCCGCGCAGGTAAAGGCGGACTTCCAAAGTGTTGTGACGAGTATCAAAGAGCACATGGAGACCGCGAAGGCGGATCTTACCCATGTCGACTCGCAAATTGAGAAGCCTGCTCGCGCCTACTTCGAAAAGCGCAGAGAAGAACTTCTTCGTAGCAAGGGCTTAGTGGCTTCGCTCGGATTTCCGATGAAGAAGCGGCCAGACGCACCAAGGACTTTCTTGGCTCCGGAGGTGCGTCGAAAGGTTGTTCCCGTCAGACCACCGACAACCGCGCCTTTCAAGCCCGAGCCGGCGTTGGACGAGAAGGAATACGCCAACATCCTAAATATCATGGAGAACATGACGAAGGTGATGGAACGCAGCCCTCACACCTTCGTAAACATGGGCGAGGAGGACATCCGTCAGCACTACCTCGTGCAATTGAACAGCCAGTACGAAGGCCAAGCCAGCGGCGAGACTTTCAACTACGAAGGCAAAACCGACATTCTCATTCGCTCGGAGGGGCGCAACATATTTATCGCCGAATGCAAATTTTGGCATGGTGGAAAGGGCTTCGCCGAGACCGTTGACCAACTGCTTTCCTATTTGAGCTGGCGCGACACCAAGACGGCGGTTGTGATCTTCAACCGCAACAAGAATCTGTCCGGCGTCATCGAGACGGCCAAAGCAACGATGAAGGCACATCCCCAATACAAACGCGGGCCAACGGTCGAGGGCGAGACCCGCTTCCGCTATGTTTTAGGTAATCCCGGAGATCCGAACCGAGAGGTGATTGTGACCCTCATGCTGTTCGACATTCCAACCGGGCCTTGAGCCATTCCGAACGAGCCTTCGGCCGCACCGCACCATGATGAAAGGATTGAGCCCGCGCGTCTGCCAATCGAAGTTTTTTCTTATGCCTCAATCAAATTGATGCTGAATTTTCGGTGGATCCGATCGGGATCGACACCAAAAAGTCGATGTCGTGGGAAATTTAGACTTGCTTTATTTGGCCTCTCTAATACTTTATTTCATCGTTCAATCATACGATTGTGGATGATCCAGTGGCCTTAAAGTCGCGCATTCCGACAGACGTGGACACCGGAAAGAAGGCGAGGGCCGCAATCAAAAGGGCTCGTGCCGAACTCTACGCGGCGCGGCAGTTCCTAGGTCGCGACACCCAGGCGGATCTTAGTGTCCGCATTCCCTTCGACGTCTATTTCCAGGATCCTTTCGTTACCAACTCCAACAAGGCTTACAACTTCGACAAAGAATTCGACGTGCCATGGGAGCCCGCTTTTGGCGACGGTCCAACCAGCGCTCGATTTGCTGTTGTCGACTATGACGGTGGAACCGAAATTCTGACCCCTCCGGCTCGCTGGGATGGTGATCTCGGCAAATTTGTCGACACCAAGGGCAAAGTTCTCGACCGGCGCAATCTAGGCTCCCCGCAGTTTCGGCAAATGAATGTCTGGGCGACGTTGCAGAATGCGCTCGACTTCTTTGAAGGCGGCTTTGGCCTTGGCCGTCGCATCGAGTGGGGATTTGAAGGCAACCGGCTTATAGTCGTACCGCACGCCGGCTATGGCGAGAACGCCTTCTATGACCGCGACAGTAAATCGCTGCAATTCTACTATTTCGACAGCGTCAAGGATGGCGCCCGCAAACGCATTCACACCTGCCTGTCGGCCGACATCGTCAACCATGAGTTCGGGCATGCCGTGCTCGATGGCATACGGCCGCATTATCATGAATCCGTCTTTGCCGAGACCGCAGGCTTTCATGAGTTTCTGGGCGACATTTCGGCAATCCTGATCGCCTTCCGCAACACTGTCTTTCGGACACAGGTGGCCGAAGCTACCGGCGGTGACCTAAATAAGGACAATCCGCTCGCCAGCCTGGCCGAGGAGTTCGGGCGCAATATTGGCGATCAGGACTACCTTCGAAGTGGCCTGAACACTCTCAGATACGACGACGTCAAGAATGACCAACGCCAGCATTATATGTCTCAGGTCTTGACCGGCGCGATGTTCGACATCATCCGCCGTCTAACGGCCTACTATATGAAAGTAAGAGGCGAGTCGGCGAAGAAGGCTCTCTGGTCTACAATCCGCCGCATGCAGTGCATGGCCGTCCAGCCGCTCGACCTGCTGCCCCCGGTCGATGTGATGTTTGAAGACTATGCATTGGCGGTGCTCCGCGCCGAGCAGATCGTCAATCCGACGGACCCTGACGGCTACCGAAACATGATGATAGACGTTTTCGTCGAACGCGGTCTTTTGAGTGAAGCGACGGCTGCCGAGCAGAAAACCCCCACTGCCGTCTTCGCGCGTCTAAACGTCTCGGTCTTCCACGACCCCCTGAGCATCGCGACCTCACGCGCCAATGCCTATCGCTTCCTTGACGACAATCGCCGTGATCTCTTCATTCCTTTCGCTGCGGATGTGGTCGTTACCGATCTTTCAACAGCGCAGAAGCTGACGCTCTCGGGCCGCCGCCTACCCAGGCAAGTTCTCCTGCAGTACATCTGGCGCGAAGACGTGGTGCTCAAAGGCGCACGGTTCGGCCGCTATGCCGGTGAGGTGACCAGCATGCTTTGCGGCGGCACTTTGGCGCTCGACATCGACGGCAACAAACTTGCGTGGGCGCGCAAACCTGGCACACTGCCGCTCATCAAGGGCTCCCGCACACGCGAAGGCGAGGACGACGAGGTCAAGCGCGGTATTGCGCGCCGCGAAGCTTTTTTGGATGCGCTCGCCGCGCGCATCGCAGCTGGCCGCATCGGCGACAGCGTGGCCGGTGGCGCGGCGGGGCTGCTGGAGAAGTCGATCGCGCCGTTGATCGCCGACAGGAGGGATGGAACCGTCCGCTTTAGCCTGTCTCCGCACATCGGCATTCGCAGCGACGAGGACGAGGAGATGGGAGAGCGGCCATGGCAGATCAGCTCCTGATCCGCGCTTACAGTGTCGGCGTTGGCGATTGCATCTACATCCGCATCCCAAAAGCCCGCAAAAAGGGCGGCCAGACCGATGACTTCCACATCCTCGTCGATTGCGGAAAAAAGGGCAGCGCCGCCGAATTGAAGGTAGCGCTGGATCACCTCAAGGGCGAATTGCCGGTCGAAGACGGCAGAAAACGCCTCGATCTCTTGCTTGTCAGCCACGAGCACGAAGACCACATCAAGGGCTTCGATCCGACCTGGTTCACAGACATTCGTATCGAGAATCTATGGATGAGCGTCGCCATGAACCGCGATCACCCGCAGGCCAAGTTTGCACATCAGCTGCATGACATGGCGGCAACGGCCATGCGCGGCATCACCGCCCGCAATCTGGCGCTGAGTCCGGAGTTGGCAGACATCGCGGCGCGCTACAGCATTGCCAATGACGGCGCAGTAGACGCGTTGCGCAAGACGCTCCCGAAACAAAACGGCATCACGCCGCTTTATGTGCACGCGGACATGAAGCCTGCCGACCTGCAGCCGGCAACACTCTCGGGGGCAACCTTCAAGGTGCTCGGTCCCGAATTCGATATCGACACCTACTATCTTGGCGATGCCGCCGAGGACATCCTGCATGGCTTCTCCGCTTCGACGGGCTTACTGAAGGGCAAGGCGAAGACGCGGACAACGGGCTCGGTTCCCGCAAACATCAGCGGCTCGGATTTCACGCGCCTGCAATCGCGCATGATGTCGGGCGCCTTTGCTTTTGCCGAGGAGGAGGGCGAGGTCGTCAACAACACCAGCGTCATGCTGCTTATAGAATGGCGCGGCCGCCGGCTTCTCTTTGTCGGTGACGCCGAATGGAATTCAGCCTATCGCGACAAGAAGAAGAACTTTGCCTGGAACACTGCCTGGAAGCTTCACAAGCCCGAACTTGAGACGCCAGTCGATTTCCTCAAGATTGGCCACCACGGCAGCATCAACGCGACGCCGTGGAACAGCAAGGAAGACGGCAAACTTACGGAACCCGCCACCATCCTCAATGCAATTCTTCCGCTTCCCAAGAATAACGCCAAGCCTGTCGCCAAGGCCGTCGTCTCGACCGAGCGCACCTTCTACCCGGTGATTCCGCGCTCCACACTCCTTCTCGAGATCGGTAAGCGCGTCAGCAACACCAAGAACTACAGTGCCGCGCTCAGCACCGATCAAATCGCTCAGCTTCCCAACTATGACGACTACGAAGCGCGCTGGCTGGATCGACCGCAGCCTCTGCGAACCGATCTCGAGGCACGCCTCACCGGCGATGATTTCGTTGACGTCACGATCAACCCAGCTGCCGGCTTTTGAGAGATGCACCCGGTCACTTTCGCCAACCTTGCTCCTAGAAGCGAAATTCCGCCAGGCGAGATCGTTTAGGAAAAGCTCGTTGATCAGAATTGACCGTTGGACTGTCCCGATCCCGTCGGTTCTAATGAGAGGCACAGACTCTCTTGCCGACAGGGAATATGCGCGGGCCAGGGCGTTCTATGGGGGCCGCACGGGGCCGGGCCAAAGTGGCCGCTTCGAATTTACAGCGTGGCGCCACGCAACTGTTCGCAGTACATTATTGCACCTATTCAATGGCAAGTGTGCCTATTGTGAGTCTAGCCTTCTGGGTGCTAGCGATATCGAACAATATCGACCTAAGGGTGGCGTCCTTACGGCAGACGGAACGCATCTTCCGCTCCACTATTGGTGGCTCGCAAACGAGTGGACAAATCTTCTCATTGCTTGCTCTGTCTGCAATCGCGTCGCGTTCACGCGCACTGAATCGGGGCGCGTAGCGTCCGGCAAGGGTGGGCGCTTTCCGCTCGAGGACGAAGCACTTCGCGCACCAGTGGAGGCGGATGAAAGCTTCCTGGTGCGAGAGCGACCGCTGTTGCTGAATCCGTGCGAAGACAACGTCGAAGAACATCTCATCTTTTCGGTGAACGGGACGGTCGCAAGTTCAACCCAGAAAGGGATGACATCCATTGAAATTCTCGGACTCAACCGGGATGCGCTTGTCTTAGCGCGTCGACAGGTTGCCGAAATGGTCATGACAATGATCCGCACGCTTCGACTGTCGAGCGACAGCACAGATGCCCCTTCGATTGCCGACAAGATCGCCGATCAGCTCAAAAATATGGCCAGTCCTGCTGCGGCGTATGCCGGCATGGTCCGGCAAATCATAAGCGCTGAGCTGTCCTCGGATCCCAAGCTCTCCGCAGCCAGCGTTCTTAGCGACATTGCCCCTACTCAAATGCCGGTGCTTTCGAACCGTGCCCGACGCAAAGCGGTAACGTCGTTGGCTCAATTTCGCCGCAGTCAAGAGGACTATTCGTTAGAAAACGAAAGCCCCTCCGACACCAACGCCTATGTTGCAGGCCGGGCTCGCCTGGTGGAGCACGTCAGCATCCGCAATTTGCGCGCCATATCGAAGTTGTCGCTATCGGTGGCGGCCAGCGGCGGACCGGCGCCGTGGTTGATGCTTCTGGGCGAAAACGCGACCGGAAAAAGCACCGTTCTACAAGCAATCGCCCTCGCTCTCGTCGGTGACAAATATTTTGAACGTGTCGTTGCGCAAACCGGACTCGACCTTTCGGGCCTGGTGCGCAGGGGCGCGGATTTTGGCGAGATCTCCATCCATCTCAGTGGCGCCAGTCAGCCCCGTGTTCTCAAGATTTTCAAGGACGGGAGGCTTGAGCATAGCGGCCGCAGCGCGCAGTTGATGGTTCTCGCATATGGTTCGACACGCCTGTTGCCAAGATCGTCCGGCAAGTCGAGTTATGGCGAATCCTATGCCCGCATAGACAATCTCTTCGATCCGTTCATCCCCTTGGCCGATGCGCAGACGTGGCTTCTCGAGGCGTCCGAGGACAAATTTCAATATGCAGCTCTGGCGTTGAAAAAGGCGCTGAACATCAAGCTTGAGCGACTGCTCGTGCGACAGGACGGACAAGTCGGTTTGATGGAGCGTGGCTCTCTCATTGCCCTGAACCGGCTTTGTGACGGCTACCAAACGGTCATTGCGCTCCTAGCCGACATCCTTCAGGTGGTGCTGGATGCGTGGGCCACACCTGACCTTGCTGAAGGTCTCGTTCTGCTCGACGAAGTCGGCAATCATCTTCACCCATCATGGAAGTTGCGATTTGTCAGCAGCATCCGCGAGATCATGCCCCGAATGCAATTTATTGCCACGACGCATGAGCCATTGTGCCTGCGCGGATTGGTTGACGGTGAAGTTGTCGTCCTTCGCCGCGGGCTGCGGAATGCCATTACCGTCGTCGAAGATCTGCCCGCGATCAGCGGTATGCGTATTGATCAAATTTTGACCTCGGAGCATTTTGGACTGGACAGCACGCTTGATCCTGCTTTTCAGGCACTTTTTGACAAGTATTATCGCTTGTTGCGGCAATACAGTGCGAGCATGGCCCGAACAGAGGCGGCTCCGACGCAACTGGATGCCTCGCTGCAGACCGAGATTACCGAACTTCGTACCGAGATTAACAGGCGCCAAGCGCTTGGCCAGAGCGAACGGGAGCGCCTGATGCTGACAGCGATTGACAAATTCCTGGCCACCCGTCCAAGCGCAACTTCATCCGCATCGCGATCGGCTACGGAAACTGCTTTGGATCGTGAGCTAACCCAGATGTGGGACGAAGTTTCGGATACCGACGGGGTAGTGCCTTGATCAGGGTCAGCCGCGCAGTAGCCGCACACGCGAACGCTGCCCTCGCGGCGACAAACAAGAGCGGGTTGAATGAGTTGGAATGCGCTCTGTGGTACTATTCGGACATCGTCCCAGACAAGCCCAAACTGCCGAAAAAGCCCCGAGCTGCGCCGAAGTTTTCTGCCTATCGCGACCAGCGGGTAAAGGATGCGCTGATTTCAATGTTTGGGGGTCGGTGTGCTTATTGCGAGAGCAGCTATGATCATACAGGGCCAATGGCCGTCGAGCACTATCGCCCCAAGGGGGGTTACCTGGACGAGAATGGAAAACTGCGCAAGCCAGGCTACTTCTGGCTCGCAGCCGATTGGAATAACCTTCTGCCGTCTTGCACGGATTGCAACGGGGAACGCAACCAAGTGCGCCGGATCGATGGAGCCCTCGTCAAATCGAAGTCCGGCAAAGCCAACAAGTTTCCTCTGGCCGCCGGATCGCCGCGCGCAACGGGGCCGGCAGGAATACAAGCTGAAGTGCCCTTGCTGCTGAATCCGTGCAACGACAACCCTCAACACCACCTGTTTTTCCGCGAGGATGGTTTTGTTGAGCCTGCAGCCGATGCACACGAACGCTCCGTCCCCAAGGGAATGGTAACAATTGACGTGTGCGGGCTTGATCGAGTGGCGTTGATTGCCCAACGGCGATCTTACGCTCTCAGGCTAGCTAGTTGCATGCGGCGTGTGCTCGAATGCGATGGCAACATAATCAAGTATCCGGCCGACATGAGCTTTGATTCGCAGCACACGAACGCGCTGAAATCCCTAAACGACTTATGCCGAGATAGCGATTATCAGGCCCTGACACAGGGATTGGCGGCGTTCTTTCGTCTGCTTCAAGCGGCAACGATAGACTACTTCCAGGCCGTTGAGCTTTGGCGGGCGTCGCCGGTCGCTGTGCACAGACAACGCGTCATCACCACCATTGCCAAGCTGAAACGGTTCTTCGATCCGGCAGCACCCTTTTCTGATCTTGCTCGACGATTGATCCCGCCTGATTTCTTGATGGGTCGCTAAACTCCGGATTGGCACAGCGTTCGATGAACGGCGCGCTGCGGAGCGATAGAGCAGCCTTCGACACTCCCGCAGGGCGGGACTTTTGAACTTGATGGACCATCGTCGCCGTTCGGCAGCGACGCTAAAGGGGAACTCCTTATTGGCCAAAACAATTAAGCTCGGTGATCTGCTTCCTTACCTGGCACCTGTGCTGCTGGAGGCGACAGGCGATCTGGTAGGCGAACGCCTTGTTAAGGAGGTCATCAGTGCCGTTTCCGAACACGCAGGACGATCGACGGCGCGCAGACGGCGCATTGTCGCAACGACCGCCCTTGAGGAGGATGACGGACTTTACTTTCAGGCCTTGGTTTACCGCGAAGCAGGAGCGCCGGCGTGGTTGGCCGCAGTCGAACTCGAAGACGTTGTGCACCACCTGGTGGTCGTCGCAGCGAAAGCCAAGAGCCTCGCCATCTGCGCTTCCGACAGCTCGATGCGCGAACGGATCGTCAAAGACCTCAAAGTGGCAAGGCGCATGCCACGCGCCGCGATTGCCGCCTTTGTCGGGCCTGAAGCCAAAGCAATCTGGCTGAACGGGATCCACACGCCGACGTCTTCCAAAGCGGACACCAAGGCACTGACAGGACCGACTCTGGAATACGCAATCGATCCAATAGGTGACCAGACCTATTACTATTCAGCGGCACGCACGATTCCGGATGTCCCGGGTTTGAAGACTGCCGAGAAGAAATCTCCCGTGGTGGGAGCTGCACCTGGTGGAGCCCGCATCTGGGTCAGACGGTCGAGCAGTTGGAGATCCTTCAAGGCCGAGCTCGCCGCGGTCATCGCCCATGCGACACAGGGGAAGCGCGCTGTCGACCCGTTTGCATCACTATCGCAAGCGATCGACAGCGCTGTCGGCGTCGAGCGCGCATACGCAATCTCGGTTATTCCAGCGGAGCTTCTTACCGAAGACGAAATTCCAGAGGCAGATCGCGAAGCAGCGCGGCGCTGGGCATTCGATGCAACCTATGTGGTCAAGCCCACAGATGGCCTGTCTTTCACCGTTGAACCCAGTCTGGTTGGCCAGCGACTTGGCCTGCTGAAGCTGTCCGTGACCCTCGCCGGTGGGGACGTTACGATCGACCACGCTTGGATCGATGAAGAACCCGGGCAAGACACCGCGCGGGATGAGTGTACCGGCTTCCTCACCGATATCGACAAGGTCAAGATCTACTACGAGAGCGGCCATGCGATTGCGCAGGGACACTGCTATGCGGGCGGCTTTACGGACCAACCGTTCGGGTGGAGCTTTCATACCTTCGCTGGCTATGCGGTCGACACCGAGAAGCCGACTTTCAGCAAGGCTGAACCGCTCGCCACACGCATCGCGGTCGACGGCGATAACTCGTTGTTCGCCTATGTGTGCGAAAAGATGTTTCTAGGACCTGATGGCAAGCCGAAGGGTTGGCTTGCCAGCGATGACGGATCGATGGAACTGGCTGATTTCATCCATATTGATCCCGAAACAAAAGTCATCAGCCTCATTCACGTCAAGGGCTCGGGGTCAAAGGCCGCCAATCGGGGTGCCGCGCCGGCCGACTACGAGATTGTCGTTTCCCAGGCGGTGAAGAACATTCGCCATCTCGATCGTCGTCTGCTGTTTGAGGAGCTCACGAAGGGAAAGGCGAAAAAGATTGGCGCCGCTGTCTGGCACGATGGGGTCAAACAGCCCAATCGCGGGGGCTTCCTGAAAGCGGTCGAAAAGCTGCCTGCCTCCGCGTCGAAGGTCTTGATCGTCCTTCAACCTCGTCTCACCAAAACTGAGATTGCACGATGTCGCGCGGCTGGAGCGCCTGCGACTAGTGCGATGCGGATAAAGCAGATCGATACACTCATGCTTGCCGCGCGTGCTTCCGCCTTGGCGTGCGGTGCCACGTTCATTGGCATCGCAGATGAAATCTGAAAAAGCTGTCTCTGCAACTATCCAGACGAGGGCTGTCAGACGGGATAACTCTATCAGATGCCAAGGCGAGTTCGATGACCAAAAACATTGTTGTTTGCTGCGATGGCACAGGGAACGAGGTTGAGGGTGACCTTTCCAACGTTCTCAAGCTGTTTCGGATTGCCCAAAAGAACGAGCAACAGGTCGTCTACTACAATCCTGGTGTCGGTACGATTGGCCTGAGCAGCGAATGGGGACGTGTCTTTCAGAATGCAAAGGGCATTTTCGGTCTGGCGACCGGCTACGGCCTCGACGACAACATCATGGATGCATACCGTTTCATATGTCAGCGTTATGAAGACGGCGATAAACTTTTCTTTTTCGGGTTCAGCCGCGGCTCCTACACGGTGCGTGCCCTAGCCGGTTTGATCCACATGGTGGGCCTGCTAAGGCCCGAGCAATTCAACGTCGCCAACTATGCGCTGACCGCTTACAAACGGGCGAGCCAAGAGAACAACCTTCATCTTGCGTGGGATTTTGCACGCATCATGAGCACCCGCCATGCCACTGTCCATTTTCTCGGCGTGTGGGACACGGTGGCATCAATGATCGTGCCGCGCCAAGACCGCTTCTATCTGCCCAGCCTACGTACTCTCCCGTTCACACGCACCAATCCAAGCGTGCGCTGTTTTCGACAGGCGGTGGCGGTCGACGAGCGGCGACGAATGTTTCGGCTGAACCGATGGGAGCCAAGACAAAATTACGAACCGGTCCCCTTTGCCAATCCGCCGAGTGTCATGCCGCAGGACACAGTGCAGATGGCATTCGCGGGAGTGCATTCTGACATTGGTGGAGGCTACCCCGAATCAGAAAGTGCGCTTTCGAAATTCCCCTTGGCCTGGCTCACCGACGAGGCAACTTCTCATGGTTTACAAATCAATGCGACGATGTACGACCATCTCGTCAACGGAAAGGCCCTGCCCGGCGGGAAATATCGCTATGTCGCGCCGGACGCCGCTGGCAAGCTCCATAATTCGCTGAATTGGGCGTGGTGGATACTCGAGCTGCTACCGAAAAGTGTAAAGTGGCGCGAAAGGAAACGGCCTTCACTTTTCGGCTTTTACTTCCCGTGGGCGGAGCCTCGGAAGTTACCGGAGGAATTGCAGATTCATCCATCAGTGAAAGAACGAATGCGCCGCGTGGCCAACTATCGTCCGATCAACTTGAGCAATCCATAATGAATGACCGAGTTGGGAATTTCTTGGTTTTACCCGCTAAAGAATTAGATAGGCTCAAGATCGATCGAGACATGGGGAATTTTGGTTCTTCCAGGAGCCCTGCGCGCTCTCGATATTGTTGCGTCAAAAGCTGAGTTCAATTGTCCGGTTGCTTGCTATCGCAATTCTCCGATTGCGTGCGCCAGAGAACCTAGACAATATAGAGAACCTAATTTTTTGGAGGGGAAAATGCTTGTTAACTTGATCGATCACAATGGCAACCAAGTCTCCATTGAGGCATCCCGCATCATAAAGATTCGTTCAGCTCTGCTTCGGAAGAGCCGAGGGCGACAGTCTTTGTAGACTACGCCACAAATGGTGTCTTCGTCCGTGGAAATTTTGCCGGCGTATGTGCGCTTTTCTCACCACACGTTCGGCTGGCTATGCTGCATCTCCCAACAGGCTCGCCCGTAGCACTGAATGCTGACGGGATTTCGGCAGTGCAAGTCAGCCCAGTGGTAGATGGAAAGCCTGCTTACCGTGGAAACAGTGTTGCAGTTGTCGATCAAAATCATTGGAACAATCGCGTACCGGCTCGAAACATGATCGCTTTGAAGGAGACCGTGGCCGAAGCAACCGCGATTATCGCTGGCGCCTGAGCCGGTCCGTGTCGGAGTGGGTCTGCTCCCCTTAGACATGTCGTTCCGGGGATACCGTGAAAAGGAGGATCAGCATGGTATGGCGTCCACCGGCCAAAATCATAAGCGATCTAAGCGCAGTTCCCGTAAGGCAGGTCCTCAACAGGGGCGGAAATGAGATGCTCCTGCCAGATCACATGGCTTTTGAATGGGAGCATCTTGTTCTGGCCCTCGCCCGCACGCGGACGATGAGCACGAATACATTGGGCCTGACGCAGGAGGAGCGGCAACGCCTGATAGATTTTATTGGACAAAACGTGGCCAGCTACATTGATTTGTTTGTTGATAGCAGCAGCGCCGAGTTTTGTTTCACTGAGAAAATGGATTGCCTAGCCGACGACGAGCGGACCTCGCTTGCAGGAAAGGTCGGCGCGGCCGTCGCAGATCTGGCGATGGAGCAATTGGGCTTCCATTGGCGCGCAAACGCACGAGAAGCAAACCTCAAATTGAGCAAGCGTGTCAGGCAAGCCACAAAGAAGATACCCGATTTTGTCTACGATCCAGGCGCGCAGCATGGATTTCAGCAGGGGAGCGTTGTCGTTGTCGAAGCGAAAGGGAGCCTCTCAAGGAAGCGAGCTAAGCGGAGTACGATCTTCAAGCTCGCGCAAAACGCTTACAACGAACAGGTCCGAGATTTCATCGACTCCGAAGGAGACGGCGTCGTAGTAGCGAGCGGCTATGCCGTCGCCTTTGGATCGATCCCCGGCGAGCGTGGATCTACGCTTGCCATTGCAAGCCCGCAACCATTTCACGCCCACGCTTCCTCCGTCGTCCGCGCGTCTTCATTGTCGTCTGCTGCGCGCGGCGGAATGCAGGAGGCGGTCATGGATCAGGCAGTCGATGAGGAGGAGGAGGAGCCGCTGGCGTCTTATCGGTTCGGTGGCGGGGATGGTGGCGGCCGCGGCGGTGGGCGTCGGGAGGATGGCGAGCGCGCGCAGCCTAGCGGGCGCGTGGCATTCGCAAATTACGAAAGCGTTTTCGAGCTGTGTGGAGCTACTACGGCGGCGTCACTGTTTAGAAACATTCTCTCAGGACGAGGCGCAGAAGAGCTCGAGTCGTTGGACATTATCCAAGACTTTTGGCTCGTGGATCACGCTGATGGCTTTCTGGTTGGCTCAGACTACTCCCGTTCTGGGTGGCCAGGCTGGGGAATTTTCGCGATTTACGAGCGTTCCGCAGTGCAGATCCTTGAAATTGCGGCGAAGAACCTAAAGTCGCCGCCGCCCATCGTGAAGATGGCCATCGTGCCGGATACTCTGCGTAGTGTGTCTGTCACCGAGACAGGCGTTGCGGTGCACGGGGACGGTTTGGCATATGTCGATATCAGCCATTGGCCAATACACGGTAAACTCATGCAATGGCATCTTCGCGAGGCCCGATGGATTTGAATGATGCCAGCATGAGCAGGGCGGATCGACCGCGTCTGCCCCGGTGCATAACGAAGGACATTGGGGGACAGGCATGGTTCCGAACATCCGATTTCAGGAGTTTCTTCGGGATATCGAGCCCAAGCAATGGATCAGAGATTCGGCCTCAGCGGCGCATTATTCAATACGAGATTATCTCAGGGCTCATCCCGTCTTTTCGGAGCGCTTGAAACGGGATTTCCTTGCCGGGAGGCGCCTGCAGACTATGAACTGGACTGGACGGCGAGTTTCGACCGGGCAGCACGCGCCCCCTAGCCTGCCGCCGCCATGCGCGTGAACTGCCCCCACGCTGCTCATCTATGCTTCGCAATCTTTGCAGGTCCGACGAGATGATGCCTCTCTTGATCGCAACCAGATCGTCGAACTTGGGTGTGCCGTTAGCCAAAATTCGCGATTATGATCGGCGCTTCAGGTGGCGACCGGCAGGCGCTACAGTGAGTCTCCGCCCAGCTAACAACGGATTCAACGAATGAACCGACCATTTTCTGAACGCTTTGGCTACAGCGGTCCTGATGCTGAGATTACGCTTCGGGAGGATGCTCCAGAAACTCTTCGCTTTGCGATTGTTCAGATCGCACACAACACAGGGAGAAGCTGGAAGTGGATTCGTGAACTGGTTTGTGCGGTGCTATTTGAAGTTCCAGCCGACAACAATTGGTCTGATTCGAATGTCCGTCATGAAGTAGTTGGGCTGATTGCCGATTGCCATTGGTTCAAGGTATACGACATCGCCGAAGCTCTTTGGCGCGGGCTTAGTGATGATCCAGAAAATCAGGATCGATATCGAGATGAACTCAACCGCTTCTTCCGAGAAAAAGGCATCGGCTGGCAGTTAGAGGACTACATAGGCCTTGCGTTCCGAGGCAGCGAAGGCTTCTCGGCCGTCACCGCGAAGGCGCTGCAAGTGCTTGAGCAAAGCGAGAGGACGACAGCTGCAAACGAAATTCGCGAAGCGCTGGCTGATCTGTCACGCCGACCAACTCCGGATCGTACCGGCGCGATCCAACATGCAATCGCAGCCCTCGAAGCCACCGCACGCCATGTCACTGGGCAACAGAACAAGAACCTCGGCCAACTCGTGGATGGACTCGATTTGCCCAAGCCGCTTGACCAAGCCCTAGACAAGCTTTGGGGGTTCGCTTCACAGTACGGACGCCATATCCGGGAAGGAGAGATGCCGGATGACGATCAGGCTGAGTTGGTTGTAAGTATCGCCTGTGCTGTCTGCATCTTCCTGATCGGTCGCAAGCCGGAGTGACAGCGGTGGCGCTTTTGCTTTCAGCAATCTCTGTCTGGTGCACGCAGAAGGATGTCCCATGAGCCGCCCTGAGGTGCTTTTGATAAAGTGCTATCGTCAGAATTATGATGACGTTGGTTTGCCTGACGTGCCGCAACCCGGCAGCCCATTGGAGGAGGCGAAGCAGGTTGCGACGGAACGATTGTTTAATCACTTTAAGAGCGACATTTTCCGACGAGGGCGACAGCCCCACACCGCTGATTTAGTCGGGGAGGACGGTCGTATCGTCGCGCGCTTTCAGGTCCGCGCCAAATCTTCCGGAGGTGAGGAAGTGATTGAGGTTCCTCTTCCTAGCCAGCCTCAGTGAATTGCCATCAGAGCGCACGTTCTCGGCCGGAAACCGAGGCGGCAGGACCGAGCCAAGAGACTCCCGGTCGACGTTTCTCTTGTAGCTGCCCATCCTTCAGCCATACCACATCGACGTGAATGAGATTGCTGATGCTGGCCCACCTGACAGGGAGAAAGGTGGTAAGTTTTCTTGCAATCGCGGTCGCGACATCAGCCGTCCTCTTGGAAAAAACAATGGAAGCCAATCGTTCTCCACATGGGTGCCGCCAATCTTCTATCGGAAATGCTCCGAGCCTGGTGTAAGCTCCAGCATGACCCCTGAACGACGATTTTGGTGGAGAATTGCGCTCGAGTTGAAGCTTCGAAAAAGCAATGGAGACGCGTTTCAAGACTTCTTCTCAACAATGATGTCGAAGGCGCATGGCTCTGATTTTGTTAGATTGCGGGCCTTCGGCGCTCTTGGAGACAAGGGTTGCGATGGATATTTGCTCCCGGTTGGACATGTCTTCCAGTGCTACGGGGCTCTCAATTCCGATTCGGGCAAGGTCGCCTATTTGATCGCCAAAATGGCTGGTGATTTCGCGAAGGCCCTCGCCGGCGTGCCAAAAATCATGAAGGAATGGCATATGGTCCACAATCTGGTGGACGGTCTACCCATTGAGGCTGTTGAGCAGCTTGAGGCCCTGAAGGCTGCAAATTCGGGGCTTGCGTTCGGCTTTATCGGCATCGAAGGGTTCGAGCAGCGTATTTTCGGCATGCAGACAGAGAAGATAGAGGATCTTCTCGGCATAGCGGCCACAAGCCAAGACATGCAGAATATGCAAACGGCAGATTTGCGAGACCTAGTGACGAATGTTGCGCAAGCGGCCGACGATACGCCCTTCGATGTGACCTCAATCAAACCTGTGCCGCCGGATAAGCTCGAATTTAACAAGCTTCCCAATCACTGGCGGCTTGGGATCGCAAGCGGCTGGCAAAACGCCCACCTGGTCGATGAATATCTCTCGCGCAATCCTGATCCCTTGATCGGCGAACGGATCGCGCAAGCTTTGCGGGTTAGATATCAATATCTGAAATCGCAGAATCTAACTCCTAGCGCGATCATGGCCTCTTTATATGAATTCGTCACCGGCATTGGTTCTGTGACAGTCGCTCGTCAGGTCGCAGCACAAGCGCTTCTTGCATTCCTATTCGAGAGTTGCGATATCTTCGAAGACGATCCCGCCAAGGTTCTTGCATGATCCTGCCGGGAAAACATTTACAGCATGATCGTGCGCTGTTGGGTGTGGGCGCGGAAATCCTGGCGCACCTTAACGAGGACTGCACGGTATCGGAGCTGTGGGAGCGGGTACGTTATGCGCGCGGACCAGCTGCAATTCCCTTGTCGTTCGACTGGTTCATTTTGGCGCTCACTTTCCTGTACACCGTCGCCGCAATCGACTTTGCGGATGGCATTATTCGTGCGGGCAATCAGCCATGATCGAACTTATTGAGAGCTCTTTACCGACATTCAAAACCGTTCGATTTCACTCGGGGCTCAATGTCGTATTGGCCGACACCCAACCAAACGCGACCGAGAAGCAGACACGCAACAGCGCCGGCAAAACCAGTTTGCTTGAAATCATCCATTTCTTGACTGGATCGAACTGCGACAAGGACTCCCTTTTTCGCACTCCGGCCTTGATCGATCATAGCTTCACCGCCACTCTCAACATCCTCGGAAAGACCTACAAAGTCGAACGGAGTGGTTCGGATCCTTCCAAAATATTCGTGATCGAGGGTGGCGACAACCGCACGTTCTTCCCTACCAAAATCGAGAAGCCGAGCGGCAGGATTTATATAAGCAACGTCAATTGGCGGGTTTTCCTCGGTCATGCGTTATTCGGGATGCCAGCGGATATTCGTGGCACCGTTTTCGAAGACACCGGAACGCCTACATTCCGGTCACTCTTCGCCTATTTTGCTCGCCGACGAAGCTCGGGTGCATTTCTGTATCCAGAGCGGCAAGCCGAACAACAGCTGCGGGGTGATTGGCAGGTAAATCTCTCTTATCTGCTTGGCCTGGACTGGAGAATTCCCGCTGAGTTTCAAACGCTGAGAGTCCGAGAACGCACCCTAGAAGAATTAAAGAAGGCATCGAAGGGGGGCGCCCTCGGCGACATCGTCGGGACAGTGGCTGAGCTTCGTCCGCAACTAACCATCGCCGAGACAAAAGCCGAGAAACTTCGATCTCAACTCGCCAATTTTGAAGTTCTAGATTCTTACCGCGACCTATCGCGGAGAGCGGCAAAGTTAAAAGGCGATATGCAATCGATTGGTCGTGAGGCCGTAAGTCTGCACGAAACACGCGAACATCTTGAACGTGCCCTGGCAGTCGAAAGCCCTCCTGATCGCGCTGACCTGCAAAAGCTATATGCCGCAAGCGGCATCGAACTGCCGGGTGTCGCCCTGCGTCGTTTCGAAGAAGTCAACCGGTTCTACGATTCCGTCGTTTCGAACCGCCGTACTCATTTGCAATATGAGATCACCGAAATTACTCGGCGCTTAAGTGAAAATGAATTTAGGCTTTCAGCCCTAGACTCCGAACGCGGCGACCTCCTCAGAACGCTCGAAGGGCGCGGCGCGTTGGAGGATTTTTTGAACCTTCAGCGCGATCTCTCGAATCTGGACGCATCCGCCGCCTCCCTTCGCGAGCGATACAAGGCAGCTGAGCTTCTAGAAGGCGAATCCACCCAACTTGACATCGATCGGGTGAACCTTAAGCGACGTCTTCAAGAGGACCATCAGCAACGCAAGTCAGCCTTGGATAAGGCGATCTTGCTCATCGCCGATACGATCAGCGAGCTTTATGATGACCGCACTGGCAAATTCATTGTTGAAGCGACAGAGAACGGGCCGGAATTCCGCATCTCAATTGAGGGCGATCGCGGCGGCGGAATATCAAATGTGGAAATATTTTGCCTCGACCTCGCCCTGCTCCAGTTAACGACTGAGAGGTTTGGCGGGCCGCGCTTCTTATTCCACGACAGTCACCTTTTTGATGGTGTGGATGCCCGTCAGATCGCGCGAGCGCTACTCCTTGGTTCAAGAGCAAGCGCTGGTGAACATCTCCAATATATTGTCACCATGAACTCGGATATTTTTGACAGCCTTCCTTTGCCAGAAGAGATCAATCGGGATGATGTCGTGGTGAAAACTCGCCTATCTGATGAGACCGAAACGGGAGGCTTATTCGGTTTCCGCTTCGATTAAATACCTGTAGTGCTTTATTCAATCCGGTCTTGAACCTCTCGAATAAACGGCGAAGGTCGACCCGAGGAATAGACCAAATGCAGCTCACTCTCCGCTCGTGTGAAACCGACGTAAAACAAGCGGCGGCTCTCAAGAACCTCCCTGGCGGATGAATTTGCACGGGGCAATCTCCCCTCGTCCATTCCAAACAGCACTACCACAGCAAATTCGCGCCCCTTCGCACTATGGAGCGTCGACAATACGATCCGATCGTTGCCCTCGCCGAACCCAGAAAAAAGTGCGAGGCTCATATCGTCTATGTTGCCGCCCGGCCCAATTCTTCCGAGGAAAGTGTCCAAGACCAGAGCATCGTCGCCGAGAGTTCGACACCCTCCGAGCAATACTTGCAACACATCAGCTCGAAGGCGTGAGAGCCAAACATAAAGACTTTCGCTGCCATCGCGAGAATTCCAAAGGAAATCAATTAGAGAGCGCTTGAATGAGAGCTGCTTCTCCACAGAAGTGATGACCTCCGAAAAGATGCGGCACCCCTCAGCATGCAGCTTTGACAGGCGAGGGATTCCGCTCTGCCAGCCACTGCAACACCATATCGCGCACAATTCCACCCACCGCATCAATCGACTTGATCTGGGATAGAGCGCGTTGGTGTCCGAACGAAGAACACCGAAACCATAGGCGGCCGCAGCCTCGGCTACGGCGTCACCGATCCAAGCAGCTGGGTAGAGAATGGCAATTTGCCCCAAACGAAGCCCGTGTTGCCGTTCTAAAATGGCCGGCAGCAATGTTGCGAAAAAATACTCGGCGTGCTCGGCATATACTCCAGGTCGAGGATGGAAAAAAATCGTTCCCTCGGCTGCACCTTCTGCAGCTTCGTAGTCTCGATCTTCTCCCAGCGCATAGGCCGATGCTGCGACAATACGCGACCCGCATCGATAGTTCAGCCGTAGCGAAATGGTTTCGACATCATCTCTCTCAGACAATTGCTTCAGAAGTTCAGGATAGGCTCCGGTAAAACCATATATCGATTGATCAATATCCCCGACGGCGAACAACCTCATGCCGGTGCTAAAGCACAAACCCAAGACCATTCGATGCAATGCCCGACCAAGGTCTTGGTACTCATCCACCGCCAAGACCGGGTATTTCGCGAGAAGGGCACGCTGAATCCATTCATGCTCGCGGAGCGCTCTCACTGCCATGAGCGGCATGTCATCAAAATCTATTAAGTCGCGGGCACGCAGAGCCGCCTCGTATGCCTCTATCAAGCCGGCCATTTGCGCATTGCGGCCACGCCATTCGGGAGCATCGCGATTGAGGATGGATCTGCGATAGTGATCCATTTGCATGCGCCAATTGTTGGGATCACCCGAACCGCCGATTGTTTTCCGAAACGCGATCCCTAGCGCCGTGCTTTGCTGCTGGCGAGTTGCCACCGAAAAATCTTCCGGCAGGCCCAAGTCTGCTGTTTTTGCGTACGGCATCAGAATTTGCGTCAGGGAAAACGAATGGACGGTCCCGATAAAAACGCGGCGTCCAGGTTCGACGCCTAGGTTTTCAAGGCGGGTTTCGAGCTCCCGAGCGCACTCGTTGTTGTACGTAAGGCAAGCAAGCCCCCGTGGCTCTTCGATGTCCTCTGCCAACATCCGCGCCAGCTTGGTCGTGAGCGTCTTCGTTTTGCCGCTTCCCGGTCCAGCCAACACGACGCAGTGGCCGGCCGAATTGTATGCTTCCCACTGGCCAGGATTGTTGCGCAGCTCTTGAGCTGCTTTGAGATAGAGAGTTGACTCAGACACGGCTGACCACAAATGCGATTGCGTCACGAATGTATTTCGGGACCTCAATGTCCTCTATTCGTGTTGCCAGGCGCTGAGCGAACCTCCCCTTCCCGATATCTTCAATCATCGACAGATATGAAACAGGGTCCATTGTTTTCGGATTCGCCATCCAAGCGTTTATAAGAGCGACCCTTGCTGGACCGAATCTGCCTTCTCGCAATGTCTCCAAGATTGGCGAAATGAGATCGCCAGAAAAAAGATCTATCTCGAGCGTGTCGTTGTTCAGAAAAATTCCGAACGCCTCACACCTAGTGCCGAAATCATCATAATCCTCTATCGCCTCGAGTTCGGCGATAAGCGCCGTCGGTTGAGTACCGGTCCGACTCTTTTCAACCTGCCCAACCAATTTAATCGCTCGATTTATCCCGAGTGGGTCACTGTCTTTCTGAGGGTCCCAATCGGTAATCACCGAAAATGGAATGGCTAACGCTCCTAAGATCTTCGCGTATGGAAGAAAATTGGTTCCAGCGACGGAACAGACGGTGATGCCGAGCCTATCTAGCGACCGGTCCATTTCACTAGCGAATTCCGGCACGAGAAATTTCTCGGCATCTCCTTCCACCAAAATCACCCCACGCGCGAAAAGCATTTCTGCACGCGTTACATCGAGATAGCGTTGCAGATCGTCGATGTCGGCATCTGTCAATTGAACTGACGCCGTAGAGCGTCCTATTGTTCCCTGGGTGGCGGTCGCCTTTAACAGCAAAATCGACCGTAGCGGAGCGACACTCGCGATGTGCGGCGAGTGCGTGGTCAGAATCATGGAAAGTTGGCTGCCCTCGTCATCCTCGACCTGTTCGAACAAATTTCGGTATACGGACCGCTGTAAATGTGGGTGGAGGTGCGCCTCGGGCTCTTCGATCGCCAACAATGTATGATCGCGTTTGTTCTCCGCTATCAGATGCCTCAGCTCAAGCGCCTTGAGACTGAGGAAGACCATATTGGCAGAGCCAAGGCTGGCATCGCTAATCCCACGTGTGCCATCGTCAATTAAAAGTTTTATGTTTCGATAGAGACGCCTGGCATCCGATGGATTGAACCCAAGACGGGGTTTGATATCCTGTTTCGGCCCGCTCATTTCCGCGAAAAGCGTCCCGATATTCACTTCGAGCGCTGCGACCTCATCAAACTCGATGATCTTTTCCGTGGCGGCATCGATAGCGTCGCTGACGTCTTGCAGCTCTGCTGTATCAATATCCTTGAAAGCATTTTCGATCAGCGGCTTCAAAGGCGAGCGTCGCCAAGTTGCCAAGTCGCCTTCCGCATCGCGAAGCGCGGGAAGCAAGTCCATGGTGATGCGACGCCTCACATCATGGCCAAACCTCTTCGTCTCGCTTTGTCCCCCAAAGCATATGAAATCGTAATCGCTGTCGCTGCCGGGATCGCCCACCAAATCCGCTCGGGGCCGAAACTCGTAGGTCAGACGAACCGTGTCAGGGTCGTCATCAAGCCGATACTCTGTAAGGATCGCTAGAATATCGAGATCGTCTTCGAACTCCTTGATCTCAACGGATATGACAATCTTATCGTCTTCAGACGGGTCGCCAAGACCATCCCAAAAGTCCGACAGACTCAATTGTCGCGAAGAATCCGGCAGTGTCGGATCGAATATGAGCCGAAGAGCGTACAGAAGATTGCTTTTGCCGACGCGGTTTTCGCCGACTACGACGACATTTCCTGAAAGCGCCGCATCAAGGGCCGAAAAATTCCGAAAATTCCTAACGACGATCCGTGATATGTACATTCAAATTCCCCTCACCGACAGGATGGTGGATATCGCACAGATATTCAACAACATCACGAGCTTGTTGCCTGGTTGTTAGCGTCAAAAGAATAGGGAAAATAAAAAGCCGTACCACAAGCTGTGTGCTGTCATACAGCACGCTTGCCAAGGGGCCCCGCTGCGCGCCCCCGTTGTATCCCCCAGGCCAGAGGCGGTTCAATTCGATGCATCGAGCATCATTGAACCGGTGCACAGTTCGGCCGGTGCATCCGCGGATCAGAGGAGCGACCCTGCTTCCCCGACACGGCGCAGATCAACGTCCTGCCTTTGAATGCCGCGCCGGGAGAATTCCCTGTCCTACCCCCTTTCGACCAAGGGCGTTCGTGCCATTGGAATCCTGCGGCCTCTGGCGCCCCTTCGAACTGCGTCGCATGATCGCCCCGCACAGATCGGATCGTCGAGCGCGATGTCAATGAGAACATTATACAATTCGTCCAATTCCAGCTAAGGTACCGTAATAGTTCAACGAATTGTACGAAAGAGAGATTAGCTTGGACGCTGCACATACTCTTTCGCCAGCCCCTTCATCAAATCAGCGAACCGCCCAAGGTGCTTGGACGGATTTGGCGTTGCATACCCTAGGTTGGAAAGCATTCCAGGACTTGTGTGCTCATGTCTGCGAGGACGTGATGAACGTTCCGGTTGAGGTGTATCGCGAAGCTCAAGACGGCGGCCAGGACGCAGTCTTTGTATCGAGGCTGGCAGGAGCCGACAGCAGCTCTCCGACCACCACTGTGCAGTGCAAATTCAGCTCCAATGGGAGCCGGCATCTGAAAGTGGCAGACCTCGCTGAGGAGGTCGAGCATATCACTACCCTTAGAGAGCAAGGTCAGGTTGATCGTTATCTGTTGATGACCAGCATGTCCGTTTCAGGCCCCACGGCGATCGCGATCAAAGACCGCTTAAGAGCTCTGGGTGTCATCCATCCCCATGTGTTTGGGAAGGAGTATCTCGTACGCATCATTCGGGGTAACGCCCGGCTGAGGGCTCTAGTCCCCCGAATATACGGCCTGGGTGATCTCTCGATGATCCTCGATGAGCGTCGTGCGGCACAGACGAAATCTCTTCTGGGACATATGGCATCGTCATTACGGGCCTACGTCCCCACTGAGCCGCATGTAAGAGCGGTTCGCGTGCTCTCTAAGCATAAGATCGTTATGCTTGTAGGTAATCCCGCAACAGGCAAATCGACGATCGCTGCAGTTCTATCGACGATCGCGGCAGACAGCCCAAACCATGTCTGCTACAAAGCCGAAGGACCCAAACAGTTGCTGGACAATTGGAATCCAGAAGAAGGCGGTGGGTTCTATTGGATTGACGACGCATTTGGCCCCAACCAGCTAAGGGAGGACTTCGTCGATCACTGGATTGCGATCATGCCGAAATTGCAGGCCGCTACCGCTGCTGGAAATTCTTTCGTTCTCACATCACGTCGCCATATCTATGAAGCCGCCAAGCCGAAATTGGGTACCCGAAACCATCCTTTTTTTCGTGACAGCACGGCGATAGTTGAAGTCGGTCGCCTCAGTGAGCTTGAGCGTAGGCAAATATTGTACAATCACGTGAAATGCGGAAATCAGTCAAAGCAGTGGAAATTGACGGTAAAGAAATTCCTTGATGTTCTGTCAAAGGAGGCCACATTCACGCCAGAGATAGCGCGCCAATTAGGCGACCGGGCATACACCGCAAATGTAACGGCATCTCTCGATTCTCTGTTGAAATTTGTACGCGAGAACCGGGCCTTTCTGCTTCAAACGGTTGGTGAATTGTCAAAGGCACACAGATCGGCGTTGGCGCTAGTGTTCTTGCACCGGGGCAGAATGCCAGTGAGCGGTCCACTTCCAGAAATCCAGGAAATTGTGGTCCGCTTCTACGACGTGTCTCGGGAAACGCTCGCAGACTCTCTTAACGAACTAAGGGAGTCGTTTCTTGTTGAAGTAGCGGATGGCACAAGGCGCGATTGGAATTTCAAACATCCAACCTTGTCCGATGCCCTGGCCGCGATTCTCCGAGACGCTGAGGGAATGCGAGAGTTGTTCATTCGTGGCGTTGGCGTGGAGACCATATTATCGGACGTACTTTGCGACGGCGTCGAGCGCATTCCAGATGCGGTCATCATACCCAGATCTTTGAATGCGCTATTGGTGGACCGCCTTGTCGAGACGCCGGACGACGGCAGCCGAATAAATCGTCTTCTTTTCCATTTTTTGTGGGAGAGAGCGTCGGACGACGTATTCTGCCAAGTCCTGCAAAAAGATCCTGCAATACTCTCGCGAATAGCCTGGGCGAGTCGGGAGATTGCATATGACCCGAAGATAAACGTCTATTCTCGCGCGGCCTCCTTCGGCATTCTTCCGGCAGAACTGGGGATTGAGATGGGTGGACGGATTGAAAGGGATCTCATCTATGAAAGCGATGCTTCCTTCCTCGACCGAGAAGATATCCTGGCGCTGCTCAGCCCACTAGCTCTGGTCAAGCTCAGCAAGCGTATAAAGGCTGAAGTTATTCCGGCCTTGATGACCAAGATCGAGAACACGGGCGACAATCCCGATTCCGAGCTAACTCCGCAGGAAAACTTCGAGGACATCGAAGTCACCCTCAATTACCTTGCGAATTTTTATTCTGACGAAATCGAAGGTTTTCCTGAAATCAACGAGATGACAAAATTGATATCCTCCAATGTTGACGCTCTCGTTCGCAAGAAGGAAGAAGAAGAGAGGGAGCGTGACGAAGATGATTGGAGGTGGAGAGAGATGTCTGATCGTTCACCGAGTACACCAGTACCGCCTGCACCCCAGCAGATTCGTTTCAGCCCTTCTCAGGATCGGTCGATATTCAGTGATGTGGACGAATAAAATGACTCAATATTTAATGGTTTAGGGCAATTGATATATAGCTGGATGCCAGCCTCGACGAGCGCCGTGACGCTCGATCCCGATTCCCTGTCACGCTTGCCGACGATAGCAAAAGAGCGCCCCTTCAATAGTGGGTCTTGCGATGTAGCGGTCTCCCGACTCGAACCCCCGCGGCCGCGGTCCGCTATCCTATTTTCACGCCGCTACCGCCGTTTGCCGCATTGGCCGGACAGATCCATTCCAGGCATTGCAAGGAAAGGGTAGCGTGATTGCTTCTTAGTGAATGCTCCACTGTCGCGGAACTCAGCCCGCGAGGCGATGTGCAGCGAGAAAAGCAATGAAACGCTCACTTGGCGGGCTCCTGCTGTTCGGCATTAATCGAGAACAGGCAGCGGTAGCTATCGGCGTCAGTCCAACGACGTTCGACCAGATGGTCGCGGATGGCCGTATGCCACAACCGCGGATGCCCAGCAAAGAGCGCTATGTCTGGGACGTGGAGGAACTGGCAGAGGCATTCCGGCGGCTACCACACCGCAACAGCAAACTTGACGGCGTGTCCTCCAGCGATAATCCTTGGGATCGCAGATGATGGACGTGGCGAGCACCATGGTGAAATTCAATCTGAAAGGCGTTGTCGAAGACAGAGATCGGCACGGCAATATCCGGCTGTACTTCCGCGCACCGGGTAGAAAAAAGATCCGTCTGCGAGAAAAGCCAGGTTCAGCCGAGTTCCATGAAGAGGTGCGCTGCGCGCGCGATGGCGTCCCCTATGCTTCGGCTCAGAATGTGGTCAGGCCGGTAGTGAGGCCGGTGGCCCCTCGCGGCAGTCTGATGTGGCTTTGCCAGGAGTATTTCCGGCGCGGTGGCGCAGAGGTCGGCGAAGACACGATGCTTCGACGACGAACAATACTCGAAGGCGTTTGCAAACTGCCTCACCCGCTGAGCGGGCCAGTCAATCCGGACTTCTCGACGAAGGGTTCATTACCATTCGCGGCCATGAAGCGGGCTCACGTCAAGGAGCTCCGTGATACCCGGTCAGACGCTCCGGGAGCAGCCAACAATATTACAAAAGCCATTAGCGCAATGTTCGCTTGGGCCAAGGATGCCGAGATGGTCGAGGTCAATCCGGCAAACGGAATAAAGCGCCTGACTTCGGGCAATGGCGAAGGTTTCCACACCTGGGAAGTGTCGGAGATCGTCCAGTATGAGAAACGGCATGCGCGTGGCACTATGGCTCGTATGGCGCTGGCGATTTTCATGTTCACGGGTTTGCGACTGTCCGATGCAGCAATCTTTGGCAGACAACACATTACCCAGGTTCGCAACAAGGATACCGGGACTTGGGAGAAGTGGATCAGGATCAAGCCTGGCAAGACCGACAAGAGCAAGGTGCGCAAGGAAGCGATTGTCGTCGAACTGCCTCTGCTCCCAGAACTCGAGGATGAGCTTTCCTTCGCCCCGGCCGGCAACCTGACATTCCTCGTCACCGAGTATGGTCGGCCTTTCTCGGAAAACGGCCTTGGTAACAAGATGCGCCAATGGTGCGACGAAGCGGGGCTCCCGGGCTGCAGCGCCCACGGAGTCCGCAAGGCAGGCGCCACCGTTGCGGCAGAAAACGGAGCCACACATGAACAGCTGAAGGCGATTTACGGCTGGACGACGTATCAGCAGCCTGATCATTACATCCGCAAGGCACGCCGCCGGATAGTGGCGCAGTCTGCCCGGACGCTTCTGGTATTCGATCGAAACGAGAACGAAAATGTCCCACTTTTGGAGGGGGTGGAAGAGAGTGGGACAAAAAAGTACAAAAAACCCAATTAAATCAATGGCATCGAAAGCCAATGGTGGGCCCGGAGG